>JAJDDL010000312.1 GCA_029260335.1 Phycisphaerales bacterium
TCGAACTGTGTGCCGTCGGCGACGCCGTCGACGCCGAAGACAATCACCTCGCCGTTGTTTGTTCCTGCCTGAGCGGACATCGAGTCAGAGCCGCCGGTGCCGATGAGCAGCAGCTCGCCTCCAGGCAAGAGCTCGGCGGTCAGCAACCGGCGGACTTCGAGAGCTTCCATGAGGTCGGTTTGACGTTGCATGTGATCCCCCCTGCTACAGAAATAGTCCGGATTCGCAAGATACGAACCCAGATTATAGGGTCTTTTGACCTATTCCTGTGGCAGAAGTTGGGAGGAAAACCCTAGATCCAGGCGATCACTAGATTGGCCAGAGATCAAGCAGCAGGTCGCCGAGTGCATTGCGGAACACCGGATCGAGCAGCCCCGCGTCGCCGAACGCCAACATCGCATCGACCACCGCGTCCACTGCAGGCTCGTTGTCGCGCCAGCACGCGACGAAGGCGTCCAGGGCGTCCTGCATCGGCCCGTTGAGATCGATCGCGCGCAGCTCATCCAGGAGCGCGAAGATGCTTTCGGTCGTGAGATTCTCAAGGTCTGCGCCAACGTCAAAGAGGAATCCGATCACGATCGTGAAGACCTGGGAATCGAGTGCCGCTTCCTCGTCGTCCGACAGCTCATCGCCGAGTCGTTCGAGCGTGTCCTCGTGGACGCCACACTCTGCGAGCAGGAGCTGCGCCGCGTCAAGCCCAAGCCACATCTGATTGGTGATGAGCCCCAGCGCGTCGAGCCGATCGACCTCCGCCCAGATGTCGTCGCCGAGCACCGCGTAGTCCTCGCCGCGCCCCGCGTCGTCGGTGAAGAACCGATCGAGTGCGCCGAAATCCTGGCGCTCGCTAAACGGTGTGCGGAACGAATCCGTGCCGCGGCCGCCGGTGACGGTGTCAACGCCTGTTCCGCTTGTCAGCAGGTCATCGCCCGCGCCGCCGAGCAACACGTCGATGCCGGTGCCGCCGTGCAAGTCATCGTTTCCGGCGTTGCCGCGCAGTTCATCATCGCCATCGCCGCCAAAGAGCAAGTCCGCGCCGTTGAGGCCTTTGAGCAGGTCGTTGCCCGCATTGCCAAAGAGGCGGTCGTTGCCGGCCTTGCCTTCGATCTCGTCATCGCCATCGCCGCCCACGAGCAGGTCCGACCCGGCACCGCCGACGATGCGGTCATTGCCGAGCCCGCCGTCGGCGTTGTCATCGCCGGTGTTGCCCAGCAAACGATCGTCGCCGTCGTCGCCGCGCAGGATCTCGTTGCCGCCACCTCCGACGAGCCGGTCGTTGCCCGCGCCACCGAAGAGATTGTCGTTGCCCGCGTTGCCCTTGATGACGTCGTTGCCATCGCGTCCACGGATGATGTCGCGTGCGCCGCCGCCGTTGATTGTGTCGTCGCCGTCGCCGCCCTTGAGGCGGTCTTGGCCTGGGCCACCAAGAATGGTCGCATCGACGGCGTTGCTCTGGGCATCGCGCAGGCCGCTGAGCACGTCGACGAAATCACGCCCTCCCAGGGTGCGGATAGTGAGCGAGTTGACGCCGTCGAACGCGGTGCCGTCGGTAACGCCGGGGACGCCAAAGAGCAAGGCCTGCCCATCGATGGAACCAGGCTCGACGGTGATGGCGTCGGCGGCGCTGGTGCCGACGATTAGCAACTCGCCCGATTGCAGGAGTTCTGCCGAGAGCAACCGGCGGGATTCCAAGGACTCGAGCACGGGGCGTTCAACACGCATGGCGGCTCCTTGAGCTTCGTAATACGGGGCCCGCGGTTCTCTGGGCTGAGAAAGGGTGTCTCGTGCGTCGGCCACGCTCTATCTTACGTGCTCGGGCCCTGCAAAGGCACGCGAATTCCGCGCAGGTGCCATCATTGCAGACAGTTCTGTTCACTTTGAGCTAGAAGATATTGAGCAGCAGTTCGCCGAGCAGCTCGCGGAAGATCGGGTCGAGTTCGCCGATGCGTCCGATCTCACGGAAGCCT
The DNA here is from genome assembly GCA_029260335.1 of Phycisphaerales bacterium. Lineage (GTDB taxonomy): Bacteria > Planctomycetota > Phycisphaerae > Phycisphaerales > UBA1924 > S146-42. The sequence goes on from JAJDDL010000312.1 coordinate 1,965, forward strand.
TCCATCGCATTCTCGACCGCACGGGTGTTGCTTTGCCAAACATCCACGAACGCGTCGAACAGTTCGGCGAGTTCGCCTTCGACCACGCCGCCGAGCTCATCAAAGAGCTGGAATACGCGATCTGCCGAAAGGCTCCCGAAATCGTCGCCGACGTCGCTCAGAAAGTCGTCCACGATGGGGTCGATGAGATCGAGCAGGTCGTTGAGATCGTCGTCAGAGAGCCCATCGACGAACTGCTCGATCTCGTGCGCTGCGCGTCCGCCCCGTGCGAGCAGGAGCTGCACGCCGTCCACACCATCCCAGATGGTCCCGTTGAGCAAACCTTCATCGTCGAGGCGGTCGATCTCTTGCCAGGCCTCGTTGGAGATGAGCGCGAAGTCCTCGCCGTTACCCGCGTCCTCGGTGTAGAACGCGTCGCCTGGCCCGAAGTCCTCACGTTCGAAGAATGGGCCTCGGAAGATGTCGCGCGCACCATCGCCCGTGAGCTGATCGTTGCCGGACCCGCCGTAGAGGATGTCGGGCCCCGCGCCGCCGAAGAGGTCGTCGTTGCCCGGCCCGCCATGCAGGTCGTCGGGCGCGCGGTTGCCCTTGAGCAGATCGTCGCCCGCGCCACCGAAGAGGATGTCCTTGCCATTGAGCCCAAAGAGCATGTCGTTGCCGGCGTTGCCGAAGAGCTCGTCCTTGCCGTTCTTGCCGAACAGCTCGTCATCGCCTTGGCCGCCTTCGAGCAGATCGTGGCCATTGCCGCCGATAAGGATGTCGTTGCCAAGCCCGCCAAAGAGTTGATCGTGCTGGTTGTTGCCGAGCACGCGATCGTCGCCGTCATCGCCGAAGAGCTCGTCGCGTCCGTTGCCGCCGACGAGCCGGTCATTGCCCGCGCCGCCTCGGAGTTCGTCGTTCTGGAGATTGCCCTTGAGCACGTCGTCGCCGATGCCGCCGATGAGCACGTCGTTGCCCTTGCCGCCCATAATGGTCGCGCCGAGCGGGTCGCCCAACGTGTCAGTGACATCGCCGATGATCTCGGCGCGATCGTTGCCCTTGCCGAGATCGATGTTCAATGCATCGACACCCAGGAACGCGGTCGCGTCGTCGACACCCTCGACGCCGAACACGAGGACCTCGCCCGGCACGTCCCCCGCTTCGATGATGATCTCGTCAGCACGCCTGCTGCCAACGATGATCAGCTCGCCGTCGACAAGGTCCGCCGAGAGCATTCGGCGTTGTTCCAGCGGCTCAAAGAGCCCCGACATTTTGGTTCTGTGCATTCTTTCTCCACTCTCTGCCCACAAAGAGAGACCCGAATTCGCCTGCGTGGTACCGAATCGAATGGTTTTTCTACAGGGTGGGGAGTTTGAGGTAGAGATTGTTCGTCCAGCAGGTCCGCATAGGCATTCGCAGCTTTCGAATGGCGGGCGTGGCTCGGCGCTCGCGGCATGGGCCACGAAAAAAGGGGCGAGTCATGCCGACTCGCCCCCAAACCTGCGTGTCCACAGTGAGTTTCTAGAGCAGAATGTCGTCGAACAGCGCATCATCGAAGGTCCCGTTCAACAAACCCTCGATGCCCAACTCACGGAAGCCGGCCATGGCCCTGTTCAGAGCGGTGGCGTTCGATTCGATACAGTCGACGTACGCGACGAGCAGGTCCCGAAGATTGCCGGGCGCGTCAATATCCAAGAAACCGTCGTAGTAGTTGAGCACGGCTTGGCCGGTCAGGCCCGCGTAGTTCTGCCCGATCACCGCATCGAACGCATCGTCGAGCGGATCGATCTGATCGCCGATCTGGCCCTGTACATCATCGGAAAGGCTGTCAAACTCGTTGTTCACGGCTTCGCGGTGTCCGGCGCACTGAGCGAGCAGCTCTTGCGATCCGTCGACGCCGCGCCACATGACCGCGTTGAACAGCCCCTCGTCGTCGAGCCGATCGATCTCGTCCCAGATCTCGTCGCTGATGACCGCAAAGTCCTCGCCATTGCCCGCGTCGGCGGAGAAGAACTTGTCACCTTCACCGAAGTCGTTGCGTTCGAACATCTTGGCGCGGAAGTTGTCGCTCCCGCCGTTGCCGGTGACAGAGTCGTTGCCGAGCCCGCCGTGAAGGATGTAGGCACCGGCGCCGCCTTCGAGTGTGTCGTTGCCGGGTCCACCGTGGAGGCTGTCCTTGGCGGCGTTGCCCTTCAGGAAGTCATCGCCGGCCTCGCCGAAGAGGTTATCCAGGCCGTTGAGGCCGAAGAGCATGTCATTGCCGGGACCGCCGAACAGGTCATCGCGACCGTTTTTGCCGAAGAGCTCGTCGTTGCCGTCGCCGCCGTCGAGTTCGTCATTGCCGGCACCGCCGACGAGTCTGTCGTCGCCATCGCCGCCCTCGAGCTCGTCGTGGTTGGTGTTGCCGAGCACACGATCATTGCCGTCGCCGCCGTTGAGATTGTCGTTGCCATCGCCGCCGACGACGCGGTCGTTGCCGTTGCCGCCGTCGATGTCGTCATCGCCTGCGTTGCCCTTGATGACGTCGTTGCCGTCGCCGCCATCGATCTCGTCGTTGCCCCCGCCGCCCTTGATCGAGTCGTCGCCGGAACCGGAGGAGATCTCGTCGCTGCCCTTGCCGCCTTCGATAGTGGCGACGAGGGGATTGCCCTGGGCGTCGGTGGTCGCAGCGTCGACCGTGATGGAGTCGTTGCCATCACGGCCGCGGATCGTGAGCGAGTTGACTTGATCAAACGCGGTGCCGTTGGCAACGCCGTTGACGCCCGAGACAAGCACCTGGCCATTACCCGCGCCGGCCTCGACGACGATCGCGTCGGGCCCGTTGGTTCCGATAAGCAGCAACTCCCCACCAGCGAGCAGCTCAGCGGAGAGCAGCTTGCGGGCCTCGAGTGATTCAAGGGCAACGATCGCGCGGTCAGATGATTTCATTGTCAGAATCCCCTTTGTTGTTGGATGGTCTTCTCTCTCAATTGACGATCATATCGTGCATTGATCGGCTCTCACAGTAAATGGGAGTCACCTATTCTTTGGGTCGATTCGCTCACGGAAGGAGCAACGTGCCGACCGATCTTGCAAACGCCCGCGTCGTGGTCACCGGCGGGGCTGGGTTCCTCGGAGGCGTGGTCTGCCGAAAGCTCGCCGAGCGCGGCTGCAACCACGTCCTCGTTCCCACGATCGAGGACTTCGACCTGACGACCGAGTCAGGCGTGGAACGGATGTACGCAGAGATGAAGCCCGACATCGTCCTGCACCTGGCCGCCGAGGTCGGCGGGATCGGGGCGAATCTGGACTATCCGGGGCGTTACTTTTATGCCAACATGGCGATGGCGTTGCATCTAATTGAGCACGCCCGGCAAGTCGGCTTGGAGAAGTTCGTCCAAGTGGGCACGATCTGTGCATACCCCAAGTTTACACCTGTGCCGTTCCAGGAAGAGAAACTCTGGGAGGGCTATCCCGAAGAGACCAACGCGCCCTACGGCATCGCCAAGAAGGCCGCGATGGTCATGCTCGATGGATATCAGCGCCAGTACGGGCTCAAGAGCTCGTACCTGCTGCCGGTGAATCTGTACGGGCCTCGCGACAACTTTGACCTGCACACGAGCCATGTCATTCCCGCGCTCATCCGCAAATGCGTCGAGGCCCAGGATCGCGGCGAGAGTTCGATCGAGTGCTGGGGCACCGGCAGTGCGAGCCGAGAGTTTCTGTATGTCGAAGACGCGGCCGAGGGGCTCTTGCGAGCCGCGGAGGTGATGGACGAGCCAACGCCGATCAACCTTGGCGCGAGCTTCGAGATCACGATCAAGGATTTGTCAGAGTTGATCGTGCGGCTGACCGGGCTCGCCGAGGCCGGGAAAGAGAACGAGGCGATCCGGTGGGATCCGAGCAAGCCCGATGGGCAGCCGCGGCGATCGCTGGATACGTCGCGGGCGAAAGAGTTGCTTGGGTGGCAGGCGCAGACTTCGTTCGAGGATGGGCTGAAGCAGACGATCGAGTGGTTCCGGGAGCATCGCAAAGATGCGGACGCTCGGGTTTAGGAATCACCGCGGAGGGCCGCGAGGAGCGCAGAGTTGAGCAGCCGCGCCACCGACCGCTGCTTTGAGCGGCTGGTGCTCGTACTGGTCATTGGTTCACCGACCAAGGCCTTGGTGAATCCATGGGTCGGTGGCACATGAGACGTCGAGACGCTCCCACCCTCTGACAGCCCCACACCGCACACCAGCCGCCCCGCCGACGTACCGGGATATGCTCGGATCCGGTCCATTTGGGCTCCCGATGGACCGATAGGAGACGCGATGGTGAGGGATCCGCAGGGAGATACTGGCTTGTCCGAGCCCAGGCTTGCGCCAGGGCCTCTGTTTGCTCACCCGCACCTGCAAAAACCGCAACGACACTGACCCATGCGAATCCTCATCCTCAACCAGGTCAACCACCCCGACGTCGCCGCGACCGCGCAGCACGCCCATGATCTGGCCCGGCATCTCGTCGCCAACGGCCACGAGGTCACCGCCATCGCCAGCCGAAGCCTCTACGGCCAAAAAGGCGCGGCGCTGCCCAAGCGTGAGACCGTCGATGGCGTCCAGATCGTTCGCGTCGGCAAGAGCCTGTTCGGCAAAGCCGGGATCGTCGCCCGGATCGCAGACTTTGGGCTGTTCTACGTCGCCGCGGGGACCCGAGCAGTTTTCGGCAAGCGTCAGGACGTGGTGATCTGCTTCACGACCCCGCCGTTCATCGCGCTGGTCGGCTGGCTCATGCGATTGCTCCGAGGGACGCACTTCGTGTACTGGGTCATGGATCTGTACCCCGATTTGCCGGTCGCGTGCAAGGTCATGAAGCCCAATGGCATCGCCACCAGGTTCTTCACCGCTATCAACCGGTTCTGCCTCAAGAAAGCCGACCGCACCGTGGTCCTCGGCAGATGCATGGACAAGCGCGTGCGTGATCACGGCGCCACGGGCGACAACGTCCGGCGCATCGGCGTGTGGGCAACCCAGGAAGTCGGCGAGCCGATCGCCCACGCAGACAATCCGTATCGCAAGCAGTGGGACCTGGGCGACAAGTTTGTCGTCATGTACTCGGGCAACTTCGGGCTCGGGCATGATGTCGAGACGATGTG
>JAJDDL010000313.1 GCA_029260335.1 Phycisphaerales bacterium
GACCTTGCTATCGGATCTGCAGATCCGTGACATAGCAGCATTGAAGGAAAGTCCAATTTGCAAGAGGAGTGTGCAGATAGAAGATGCCGAGCCGGGGGCGCAAATACCCTCGCGAGCGACTATTCCATGACCCGTGCCACGGTCCTCAGATCGGCGTCGCCGCCGACTCCCGGACCCAAGTCTGCCGTCCGTCGATGAGCTCGATCCGGATCCAGCCGTCACGCCGTTCCAACATTGTCGCTTCAACCCCTGCCGGCAGGTCATGATCGAACGTGGGCTCATACACCCCTTCGCTCGGCCCGTTCAACGCCTCGGCTTCCCGGTTGATCACGGCGTCCTTGGAACTCGCGATCGCCCGCTGCTCGAACAGCAAGAGCCCCAGGCTGACGCCGGTGACGATCGCCGAGGGAAGCAGCACCGTCCGCGTCCAACTCGCCACGCCCAGCAGACGGCAAAACGCCAACCCCCAGAGCACGAGGTATCCCGCGATCGCAATCCCCGCAAGCCCCGATCGGGGGACAACCCCACGCCAGGCAAGCAGGAACTCTTGCATGTGTGCGCCCGAGGATCGATCCATATCAACGCCCACGCGACCGCGGGCCTGGGCCAAACCTCGTTGGACGCGAGCGTTGCTCGGGCTTAATCGCTGCGCCCGGCGGAACGCGAGCACCGCGCGGCCTGTGTCCTTTGCAAGCATGGCAGAGTTTGCGAGATTCAGCAGCAGTTCGGTATTCTGGATCTCGTGCTGCTCGACCATCGCGTCATAGCGAATCATGGCTTCGGTAAAGAGCCTCCGGGCTTGCTCAGGCTCATCTTCATAGAGATCCACGCCGCGATCGAAGAGCTGCGTCGCTTCGTCAAGCAGCTCAGGTGCCGACAGAAGCTCACTGAGTACTGGCGACGGCTCACCCGTTTGCGCACGAACCGTAGTCGAAGCAAAGACCGCCAAACATCCCAGCAACACCAGAAGAGTCGGTCGAGTACTCATGCCGACACCCCCTGGTTCGATTGTTCAGCGAGGGCCAGCGCCTCTCGAGCTCGATCTACCGGCGGTGGGGCGGGTGCGGGAATCTCGTCAAACTGTTCCCGCTCGGCTTGGATCAGCAACGCCGCGAGCCGTCCGCCCGCCTGCTGATCCTGTTCGGTTGCGAGCAGTTCCTCACAGTCCTTGGGCGTGATCGTGTCCAGCTCCCGATCGAACCGGTCCGCGATATAGAGCCGAATCGCATTCCGCACGCACTGGGCCTCGGATCCATCGCTCGCCAGTGCCGCGCGGGCTCTGGCGTGCGCCTTGCGTCTGCGGTGGTCCGCCGAGTGCACCCGCCGACGCACGCCAAGGAACAAAGCCGTGGCGCCAAAGGCAACCGGCGGCAACGCGATGACACCAATCCCCACCGGCGAGCGGAGAATCGCCAGGATGTCTGTTGTCTCATCGTGGAGTAGCGCCGGACCCGTCGCGTTATCCAGCACGCCCGCGTGCAACTCGCGAAGCGTCATCGCCTCCGCTTCCGCCTCAAACTCCAACGGTACCGACCCGATCGGCTGAGCGGAACTGATCGTGACAGTCGGGGTTATCTCAATGGGAATCGGCTGGGTCGACGCGAGCGCAAATCGCTCGGTCCCCGGATCAAAGAATGCCAGGTCGATCGGCGGAATCTCTTTGATCGAATCATCACGGGCCCGAATCATCGTGCGAAACGTGCGGGCGGTCGCGCTGGTCGACACCTCGTGCCAGCCCTGTGGGTCAAACTGGAACCCGTCCCACTTGCCACCCTGGGATTCAAGCCTCGGCGGGTCGACCCGCTCGATCGGCTCATCGGCGAGCACGGCCCAAGTCAGCGGAATCGGGTCGCCCACCTTCGCACTGCGTGAGGTGGTCTGGGCGTTCGTGCTCGCAACGCCGACGAGCCCCGTGAAGGAGTTGGGCGCAGATTCGAGAGGCACCTCAACGACTTCTAACGCCAGCGCCTTCGAACGCGCCCGCTCCAGCCGCTGGCCCGACCTCCTGCTCGCGCGTTCATACTCGATCGTGATCGGCCCAAGCGTCAGCGGCCCGGCCCGCTGCGGAATCACGATCATGTCGAGCGTGACCTTGTTGTCATACACCACCCGGTTGTACACCGCATTGTTGGTGACCCCAGCACTGAACTCCTGATTGCCAAAGGACAGGCGAACGCTCTGCGCACCGATCCGCCGATCGACCTCCGATTGCCACCGAGGCCGTTGAGGCCTGAGAAGCTGCGCGCCGTCCACCTCCATGGGCCCGTCCATCCGTACGCGCCGGAACGAGTCGGTGTACCACGTGATGCGCACAGGCACCGGCTCACCCACAAACACCCGCTCCCGGGGCGATTCGAGCAACACGAGCGTGTCGCTGCTCAGCTCCGGACGCAACGCGACAAACGTGATCGGATCCGTGCGATAGAGCTTCCCGCCGACGGTGAGTCCCATCGACGGAATCGTGTGCTCACCAACGGCCTGGGGGACGACCTTGTAGATCAGAAACATCCGCTCTTGTGCAACTCGCTTCACTTCCCCGTTCTCGAAACGAGACCCAAACGATGAGCTGCGCCGCGTCGACTCATACCAGGTTTGCACAAGCGGAATCGACGGAATGTCTGGGGCAACCGCCGAATGCGCCCCCGTGACGACAATCGTGAAATCCACCGAGGATCCCACGTAGGGCCTGTCGTCGGCAAGCATCGCGTCCACCCTGATCTCCTGCGCCGACGCGGCCTGCGCGAACACCCAGCCAACCAAGAGCACGAGCAACTGCCGCATCACCAATCCCTCTCCGGCGCCCGACGCCCCCGCATCACCCTGCGCTGATACGCCCGACGCATCTCACGCTCGCGTCGCTCCTTCTCCAGCAGGTTCTGCGCGTCCTCATCCGGCTCGCCATCACCTTCGCCCTCGCCGGGCTGTTGCTCGGGGTCCTGATCGCCCGGCGGCGGCTCCTGCTGATTCTCTGGACGCTGCGGTTGCCCTTGGTTCAGCATCTCCTCGGCCATCTCGAGCAGGTCTGCCGCCTGCTCCTGCTCGTCCGCCGCGGCGTCAAACTCTTGCTGCTGCAGATCCACCTCGGCGTCATCCTGGTTCTTGCGCGCATCCTCGATCGCACGCAATACCGCCTCGACGAAATCGCGATCGCCCGCCACCATGTCATTCTCGATCGCCTTGCGCAACGTCTCGGCGATGCCCTCGGTCTGCGAGTTCAACTCCGACTGAGCCTGCTCAAGCTGATCCTCAGGCGATTGATCTTGTTCAAACGGCGGATCCTCGGGCGGCGACCCACCGGGCCCTTGCTCGGGCGCTTCGCCCGGCTGCCGGTCCTGCTCGCCCGACTGTTGGTCCTGCCCGCCCGGCTGCGGTGGGGGAGTCTGCTGCTCTTGCGTTGGCTCATCGCCCTCGCCCGCTTGCTCCGGTGGCGTCTGATCTTCGGTTTCCGGCTCATCCGGCGTCGACTCACCCTGATTCCCAGGCTGCTCCGGACCCAGCAGGTTCTCAAGCCACGAAGGCAAGTCCGGCGTCTGGCTCGGTTCGCCCGATTCCTCCGGTTGTTGCTGCTCGCTCGGCTGCTCGGGTTGTTCCGGCGGCTGCTCACCAGGCTGTTGATCCTGCTCGCCCGATTCCTGGTCCTGCTCTGGCTGCTCCTGTTGCTGCTCAGTCTCCTGCTGCTCCTGATGGGCATCCTGGGATGCCTCCGATTGCTCGCGCTGGCGATTGGCCAACTCCCGCACCCGCTCAGCAAGCGCAAGCTGGTCTCGCACAAGCTGCGCCGCCAGCCGCGATATCTCGACGTGCTGAGCCGCCTCCACGTCATCCGGATTCATGCGCAGCGCCGACTTCGCGGCCGCGGCGCTCTCATCAAACAGTTCGATCGCTCGCTCCGGATCTTCCTCGGTCAACGTGCTCGCCGTCACAAAGAGTGAGTGGGCCAGGTTGAATCGCGCACGCGAGCGCAGTTCCTCACTCTGCAAAGAATCCCCGGCAAGCTGATCGGCCTTGCGGAACATGCGCTCCGAAAGCCCACGCTCGTCCTTGGCCGCCAGCGCCGTCCCCCAGTTGTACAGTGTCAGCGCATCCTCGCCCGAGAGTCCCTCGGCCTCCTCGTAGAGATTCACCGCGAGCTCCACGCGGCCCTCGCGATACGCCTCGTTCGCCCGCTCGATCAGTCCGAATGCCGATTCGGGACCGCTGCCCATCGAGCCGGCCGCCAACGCCGTGCCCGCGAAGACAAGCAGTGCCCGTGAGCGGCTCATGCTGAATGGCCTACCTTGGTTCGTACTCATGGATCGAGCCCTCCGATGAATGCAGACAAGATCAAGAGCGACAACGCAAAGCCCAGAAACACCTGGAATCGCTCGTCGTATTCGACCACAGTCTCTTCCTGCACCACACTCTTCGCCGCGTCCTTCACCAGATCGGCATACAGCCGATCGAGTTCCATGTTCTCCGTGCCCACATGCACATACACCCCGCCGGGCGTGGCCCGGGCCATCGCCTCAAGCGTGTCGCGATCAAGCCGCGAGCGCACCGCAGAGCCCGAGCGATCCTCGATATATCCGCCCCGCCGATCCTCGGGATCGCGAATGAGCGTCCCTTGCGTGTCGTTGCCGAGCCCAAACGCGATCAACCGAACGCCGCGATCGCTCGCCATCCGTGCCGCTTCGATGGGTCCGCTGTCCTGATCCTCGCCATCGGTAAACAGCAGCACATCGCGGAAGCGGCCCTCGAACTGATCGAAGATCTCCCCGGTCGCCTTGCGCAACGCGCTGCCGAGCTTGGTACCTCCAAGGCTCACGCTGTCGGTCGCCAACTCACTCAACGCCAGATCAAAGTACGCATAATCAAGCGTCAGCGGACACTTCACGACCGCGCTACCAGCAAACGCGACCAGCGCAACGCGATCACCATCCAGCGTCGGAATCACGTCTCGAATCCAGAGCTTCGTTCGTTCCAGCCGACTCGGCGCAAGATCCTCGGCGAGCATCGAACGCGAAACATCCACGACAAACACGACGTCCCGACCCTCGCGATTGATCGTTCGCTCGGACTTATCCCAGAGCGGCCGAGAGAGCCCAACGGCAATCAATCCCAACGCCACACACACAAGCAGCGCCCGGCCTACCAGCCGTACCGAACCCACGGGCGAGGCAATTTCATCCAGCAGATCCCGATCCGCGAACCTTGAGAGCGCCCGACGCCTGCGCACGATCGCAACGAGCATGATGAGAAGCGCAACCGGCCCGAGCCAGATCGCCGCAAGCCACAACGGCTCAGCAAACTCACGCACGCCCAGAAGCAGCTCGAGCGTCATGGCAGCCTCCGGAAAAGCGTGCTCGAAAGCAACAGGGAGAGCGCAAGGCACACGCCCGAGGCGATCGCAAACGGCTGGAACCGCTCTTGCACTTTCGTATATTCAACTGTGTCGATGTTGGTCTGCTCCAACTCCCCAAGCTCGGCATAGATCTGCTTGAGCGTCTGCGCATCCCGCGCGTTCCAATACACCCCGCCGGTCATCTCGGCGATCGCGCTCAGCGTTCGCTCATCCACCCGATCGCGGATCGGCATCCGAACGCCAGGCCGATTCCCGGGGATGTAGACGATGCCGCCGGTACCCCCAATGCCAATCGTGTAGACCTTGATGTCCCAATCCCGGGCCTTCTCGGCGGCCTCCAACGGCAGCACATTCCCGCGATTGTGCTCGCCGTCGGTCAAGAGCACGATCACCTTGCTCTTGATCGAAAACTCCGGCGGCTCATCAGACTTGTTGTTGAGCTTCTGGATCTGCTCCTCGGCGGTCTGGAGCCGCGCCGCCGCGAGCGCCAGCGCATCGCCGATCGCCGTGCCCCCCTCGGGCATCGAGGGCGGCGCGGGCTGGGTATTGAGCGCAAGCTTGGTGAGCACGTCATACGAACGAACCAAGGGACACACCGTATCGGCAAAGCCCGCGAACACGATCAGCCCGATCATGTCGCCCTTGCGTCCCTCAAGCGTCCCGCCGTCACCATTGACAAACTGCGCGAACACACTCTTCACGACCTCGAACCGTGTGAGCCGATCGCCCTCATACATCATCGGCGCGGTCATCGATGCGCTGCGGTCGATGATCATCTCGATCGCCACGCCCTCGGTGCTGATCTTGGTTTGCCCCTCGACATTCTGAGGCCGCGCCACCGCGAACACCAAGCTAGCCATAGCCGCCACCATCAACGCCCCGGGCACAAACGCGAGCCGCCCGCGCCATGACGGACGAAGCTCCTGGGACGCGTCCAACGCGCTGAAGCTAATCACCGGCACGCGCGCCCACGCGATCCGCGCAACCGGGATCGCAAACACGAGCACCAGGATCCACAACAGATTGGGAGATTCAAAGCGATCCATCACGTCGCGCTGAGCGCTGCCTCCTCATCCTTCTCCGCAGCATCGGCGATCGAAAAATGCACGAACGTCCGCTCAATCGCCGGAAGCATCTCAATCGTGTCTCGAACGATATCCAACGTCTCCTCGCGTCCGGGCGCCCGGCCGGCAAACCTCGCCTCATCCAACTGCTTGAACAGGCTCAGCAGCCGCATGTGCTCATGGGCATCCAGGCCGGGCCAACTCGCCATCGTCCGCCGCAGCTCCCGCTCGCTGAATCGCAAAGCCCTGGAATCGCCCCGATGAGCAATACACCGCCGGAGCAGCTCCGAGACCTCGCTGAGCGTGCCCTGTCGCTCGTCCGCGTCGTCGTGCGTGCGCATTTGCAGGACCTGCAATCGCTGTAGCGCCTCGGTCACCGGGGAAGGCGTCACAGGCTCGAGCTGAAGCTTGCGCGCGATGAGAACGATCCCGCCGACCAGCCCGATCGCGACCACGCCGCCGATGACAACCCCCATCGTCGGAAATGCAAACTCAGTCTGCGGATCGATCACATCGCGCAACTCCGCTAGCGCAAGCTCATCGCTCTCCAGCACGCTCGTGACCATCACACGAATCGGTCGCGTGACAACCTCGCCCCCGGAGCCCTCTTGCTCGCCAACCCCATCATCCTCTCGCGGCACCGGCGCATAACCAAAGTTCAACGCCGGCACCTCATGCTCGCCCGGCAAGTAAGGCTCGATCGTGACATCTAAGGACCACCGAGTCTCGCCCGTCTCAGTCATCGAGGGCCCGGTGCGCTTTGTATCCACCACATCGAACACACCGAGCTTCTCGCCAATCTCCGGCGGAATCAGGCTATGCCCAGGCTTGACGTGCGCCTCAAAGTGAAGCAAAACGGATCCCACGACATCGATCTCGTTGACATCGATCGCCGCGTGCAGCCGCAACGGACCATCCTCAAACCACGACTCCTGCACATAGATCTTCTTCGGCTGCTCAGGCTCGCTCTTTGCACACCCGCCCAACGCGACAAAAACCGTCGCAACGAGGATCGAAATGGCAAGCCGAGCGATGCTCACGCAACCACCTTCCCCGCGCGCCTCTGAAAGTTCGCCATTAAGGGGGGCATGATCGGCCGGTCGGTCCATACTTCGATCCGCTCAGCGCCAGCCGAGGCGATCGATTGCTGGATCGCCGCCGCCCGCTCGTAGCTCGCCTTGGCAAACTTCCCACGCACCCGCGCACTGCTCGCATCCACGGTAATCGTTCGGCCCGATTCGGCATCCCGCAACCGCACCAGCCCCGCGCGAGGCAGCTCGCTCTCGCGCTGATCGCGCACGTGCACCACCGTCAGCTCATGCCGAGCCGAGAGCTTGCGCAGATGAGGCGTCAGAAGCTCAGGCGATTGTTCGGGCGTAATCAGATCCGAGATCAAGAACACAATCGCACGCCGACGCTGCAGATCGCCCACGTGATCCATCGCCGCGGCGAGATCCGTCCTTGTCCCATGCGGCCGATGGGCCACCAACTCGCGCAGCACACGCAAAAAGTGCTGCCGGCCCTTCCGCGGCGGCAAGAACAACTCAGGCCTTTCGGCAAACAACATGAGCCCAACACGGTCCTGGGTCCGCGCCGCCGCCGCCGCCAAAGCCGCGGCGACTTCGATCTCCACCCGACTCTTGAGCTTGCCCTTGGTCCCAAACCCGCTCGAAGCACTCACATCCACGGCGAGAATTACCGTCAACTGGCGTTCCTCGACAAACAGCTTGATAAACGGCTTGCCGGCCCGCGCGGTCACGTTCCAATCGATCGCCCGCACGTCATCCCCGGGCTCATACTCGCGCACCTCGGCGAACTCGATCCCCTGGCCCTTGAACGCAGAGTGGTAGTTGCCCGCAAACAGCGAGTCGACCCGCCGACGCGTCCGGTACTCAAGCCGACGCACCTCCCGCATCAGCTCCTCGGCCTGCAGATCCCCGGACTGTTTGCTCTCTGTCTTCATTGGATCGGCACGCGATCGAGAATGCGCTGGATGATGTCGTCGCTCGTCACGCCCTCGGCGTGCGCTTCGTAGCTCAGAATAATGCGGTGCCGAAGAATCTCCGGAGCGATCTCCTTCACATCCGCCGGCGTCACATACGCCCGCCCCGCGAGGAACGCCTGGGCCCTCGACGCGATCGCCATGTTGATGCTCGCGCGAGGGCTCGCCCCAAAGTCGATCAACCGCTCGACATTCAGATTCAACCGCGCCGGCTCGCGCGAGGCCCGCGCAAGCTCCACGATGTAATCCCGCACCTTGGGGTCCAGATAGATCCGGTCCACAACCCCCCGAGCCTCGGCGACCTCCTCCAACTCGATCACCGGCTGCACATGCGTCTTCGGCCGCGTCGTCGCCATCCGATCCACAATCAGCCGCTCCTCGTCGCGATGCGGATAGTCGATCCGAAGCTTGAGCATGAACCTATCGACCTGCGCCTCGGGAAGCTGATACGTCCCCTCTTGCTCGATCGGGTTCTGGGTCGCCAGCACCAGGAAGGGCTGGGCCAAGGGCATCGTCTTGTCACCAATCGTGACCTGCCGCTCCTGCATGGCTTCCAGCAGTGCCGATTGCACCTTCGCCGGCGCCCGGTTGATCTCGTCGGCGAGCACGATATTCGCGAAGATCGGCCCCTGGCGAATGTTGAACGTGTGATCACGCGGGTCGTAGATCTGCGTGCCAAGCAGGTCCGCCGGCAGCAGATCGGGCGTGAACTGAATCCGGCTGAACTTGCCGTGCAAGCTCTGCGCAAGCACGCTCACCGTCAGCGTCTTGGCAAGCCCCGGCACGCCCTCGAGCAGCACGTGCCCATTGCTCAAGAGCCCGACCAGCAGCTTCTCGATCATGGGGCGTTGGCCTACCACGACCTGCTCCACCGACTCGATCAACCGCTGGATCAGGTGGCTGTGCCGATCGACTTCCTGGGCAAGCTCGGCGGACGGCGTTGATTCGGCACTCGTTGTCATGCGTTCTCCGCTTCTAGCACTTCCCTGCACAATCCCCGCGCGGGTCCAGCCGCGTATATGGATGGTATTCGTATGGGGTTGCCGTCACGTTCGCTCGCGGGCACGATCGGGCACATAAAGAGGATTCCAATGCCCCAGCCCAGAGCCGGTGGAACCACCAATGGACCCGCAATTGGACCTAAAGACCTATCGGGTCTTGGTGTGCAAGGCCATTTCCAGCCACGAGTCCGATCGCCCGGACTCTTCACGGGCGATCCGTGCTTTCAGGCTTGCTATCCGCTGGGCATACCAGAACAGAGGCCGCGCAATCAGCATCGAAACCG
>JAJDDL010000314.1 GCA_029260335.1 Phycisphaerales bacterium
ATCGAACCCTGCAACCTACACCGGCATATTCGACGAGATCCGCAAGCTATTCAGCCAGACCAAGGAAGCGAAGATCCGGGCGTACAAGCCGGGACGGTTCAGTTTCAACGTCAGCTCGCAGAACGGCGGCGGGCGATGCGAGGCCTGCCAGGGTCAGGGCCTCAAAAAGATCGAGATGCACTTCTTGGCCGATGTGTTCGTGGAGTGCGAGATCTGCCGGGGCAAGCGGTACAACCGCGAGACCTTGGAGATCCTGTATCGCGGCAAGTCGATCGCCGACGTTCTGGACATGACCATCGAGAAGGCCTGCGGCTTCTTTGAGAATCATCCGAAGGTGCTGCGATTCTGTGAGTGCCTGCGCGATGTCGGGCTGGGGTATGTCACGCTCGGACAGCCTTCGACGACGCTCTCGGGCGGCGAGGCGCAACGCGTGAAACTCGCAACCGAGCTCGGCAAGGGGGGCGGCACCAAGAACAATCCCACGGGCTACACGAACATTCTGTATGTGCTTGATGAGCCGACGACGGGTCTGCACTTTGAGGATGTCCGCAAGCTCCTCACGGTCCTGACGCGGCTGGTCGAGGCGGGAAACACAGTTCTGTTGATCGAGCACAATCTGGATGTCGTCAAGTGTGCGGATTGGATCATCGATCTGGGGCCTGAGGGCGGTGAGGGCGGGGGAACGATCGTGGCTCAGGGGCCGCCGGAGAAGATCGCTAAGAGTAAGAAGGGCTACACGGCAGAGTTTCTAAGACGAGTGCTGAACTAGTACCCAAGCCGATTCTCACCATGGAAGATTTGGCGTCTCGGCTGTCTGAGGTTAAGGACCAGACTCTTGTCGAAGTGTGGGTTGCCCCCGATCGAAGCCTGTGGTGGCTGACACTCGAAGGTGAGTCGGCCACGCGCTCTCATGACGGGTGCTTTCCCAAGGCCCAGGTCTGCAACGAAAACCTCTACACTGTGGGTCGCCAAAAAAACCTGCCGTCAACGCGAGAAATGCAATACGCTACCCCTGGATCGACATTTGCCCAATGGAAAGGGGTAATCCATGAACACGCTCAAGGCCGTCATCGCATCCGCGATGCTCACGCCCGTCGCCTCCGCACAACTCTTCGTCGAGCAGGTGATGTTCGGCGGGGGGAGGGTCTTCAACGAGACCCGGTCCAACGACGGTTTCGACGCCGATCAGGACAACTTTCGCATCCAGTTCGACAAAGGGTTCATGGACTTCTCGGAAGTGATGGAAGCCCAAAGCACGGTTGCCGATCAGGCCTCCGCGTTGAGCGACCAGTTCCACACGACCGAGGTCATCCGAGGCGAGGATCAGCTCGGGTTCCGATCGATCGCGAACTTCGCAAGCGTTGGCTCGGCCGAACTGCCGGACCAGGGGGATCTGCCGAATCGCTCCTCTGGAACCTCCGATGGCTCGCTGGTGATGCTGTTTGAAGCCACGGACCGGTTCGTGTTCACGCTGGAAGGCCAGATCATCGCCTCGACAACGGGCAACTCCGACACACTTGTGCAGATCTTCTTCTACAGCCGAAGCGGGGTCGTGATGAGCACGGCCGTGGCGGCGCGGGGTGATGACGGGCTGATGGTCCTCGACCTCAACGAGCGGTTCATCCTCGAACCGGGTGATTACGCGCTGGAGATCATCTCTTTCGCGCGCATGGAGACGGTGCTCTTTGATAACGGCGTCGGAACCGCAAGCAGCACCTCGACATCGGGCTGGGTGCTCGACGTGGACATGAGCCCGTTCAAGCCGAAGCTTGGTGCGTTCAAGCCGTAAGAAGGCCAAAACGCCACCAACGCGATGTTCCGTGAGCGCGGGCGCTGTCCATTCGGACTCTCAGGCGCCGAACGCGGTACCCTGTGTGTCATGCTCATACGATCCATTGGCGGTTTCATTCGCGGCAAGACGACACCTTTCCAGATCCTGAGTGCCACGATTGTGGGGTCGCTTATCGGATTTGTCCCCGGGTTCATGCAAGCGCCGGCACTTCTGCTCGCGCTCCTGTGCGTGCTGCTCATTCTCAACGCGAACCTCGCCATCGCGGCGTTGCTCACGTTCATCACGAAGCTCGTGAGCCTCGGCGCACAGCCGGTCAGCTTTGAGATCGGGCATTTCCTGATTGACGGGCCGACCCAGCCGCTGTTTCGGACGATGATCAACACGCCGGTGCTCGCGTGGGCGGGCATGGAAAGCTACGTGACGGTCGGGGGCATGGTGCTCGGCGTGATCGTCGGCCTCGGCACAGGACTGTTCCTGATCAAGTTTCTGCAGGGAGTTCGCCGGCAGATGGCCAAGATCGAAGAGAGCTCTGATCGCTACAAGAAGCTCTCGTCTCGCAGATCCGTGAAGCTCGCGACGTTCCTGTTCGTGGGCGGCGGAAAGGGCAAGAAGTCTTGGGAAGACCTGCTGACACGGAGCATTGGTAATCCGATCCGGATTCTGGGAGTGGTGTTTGCGGTCTTGCTCATCGCGTGTGTGATCGTGATCCAGATGGCCTTTGGCGATCGGGTCATGAGCGCGTGGCTCAAACATGGGCTCGAACAGGCCAACGGCGCGACTGTCGACCTCGACTCGGCGGCGATCGATCTGGGCGCGGGCAAGATGACGCTGACGGGCCTTGCGATGGCGGATCCGAACAAGCTGGCGACCGACCTGCTCCGGGCACGCGAGTTGGAGGCGGATATCTCGAACTCGGATCTGCTGACTCGGCGGATCGCGATCGATCGCGTCGTGGTGCGGGATGCTTCCAGTGGGGAGCAGCGGTCGTCGCCGGGGGTGTTAGTTGGCAAAAGGCGCGAGCCGCCCCCGCCGCCGGAGGGGGATGGCAAGACGATCGATGACTACATCCAGGAGGCCAAGGTCTGGAAGGACCGGCTGGAACAGGTTCGCGATTGGATCGAGCGAGCCGAGGGGCGGCCGGAGGATGATAAGGATGTGCCCGAGGAGGACAAGGACACGCTCCGCGATCGGTTGAAGCGGCAGGCGCGGTTGCACGGGTATGCCAAGGTGCGGGCGACGCACCTGATCGAAGGCGCTCCCGAGGTGGTGATACGCGAGGTGATCATCGATGGGTTCAAGGTCGCGGGCGTGGCAGATGAGGTGTTTGATTTTCGAGCGACGTCGCTCTCGACCCAGCCGCCCTTGTTAAGCGATCCGCCGGTAATCAAGCTGGCATCGCGGAGCGGGCGGATCGAGGCGAACGCGATGCTTGGGCGGTACGTGCCGGATTCGGGCGTGACGCGATTGAGCTACCGGCATGACGGGCTCTCGGGCGACAAGATGGGCGAGATCCTGACGATCGCGGGGTTCACGCCTGTGCGCGGCGGGACGATTGACCTGAATCTTTCGGGCGAGCGGACCGCGGCGGGGATCGACGCGCCGCTCGTATGCAACCTGCACAACGCGATCATCAATATTCCGGGCGTCGGGGAGACCGATGTGGAGAGCTTTACGCTGCCGATCGGGGTGCGTGGGCCCTTGTCGTCGCCGCGGATCATGCTGGA
>JAJDDL010000315.1 GCA_029260335.1 Phycisphaerales bacterium
CGGGACCCACCGATCCTGGGGTTGCACCCCAGGCTACCGCCGTGCGCCGCTTCGCGGCGAGGCCTCCGGATCACGCCAACCCTCGAATCACCATCCCTGGAGGTCTATACTCGCTGCCCGCCACCGACAGGCGAACTCTGGAGCTGAGCATGAAGAAGGACATCCATCCCACCTACCAGAACTGCAAAGTCTTCCACAACGGCGAGGTCGTCATGGAAGTCGGCGCAACAGTCCCCGAACTGCACGTCGAGGTCTGGTCCGGCTCGCACCCGTTCTTCACCGGCAAGCGGTCGTTCGTCGACTCCGCCGGCCGCGTCGAGAAGTTCCAGCGCAAGTTTGCCGGCGACTACTTCAAGAAGAAGAAGTAAAAACCTCCATCTTCCGATCCAACGAGCCGGTGGGTCTTCCCGCCGGTTTTTCTTGCCAACCCAGGTTGTATATCCATTGATCCGGATAAACGGACGAATATGATCATCGGCCCATGCCAGGAACGCCGGAGCCAGGATGGCCCCGCGCCAGGAGCGGTCTAGGAGGACACGCATGCCCAGCCGCATTCTCCAGGAACTCGAAAAGCGATTGCTCATCCTCGACGGCGCGATGGGCACGTCGATCCACAGCCTCGATCTCGACCTCGAACGCGACTACCTCAACAAAGAGAACTGTCCCGAAGCCCTCCTGCTCACCCGCCCCGAGGTCCTCCAGGAAGTCCACGAGACGTTCCTCCGCGTCGGCGCCGACATGGTCGAGACCGACACCTTCGGCGGTGCCGCCCACGTTCTGCGCGAGTTCGAACTCGAAGACCGCGCACGCGAGATCAACAAGATCGCCGCCGAGGTCGCGCGAGCTGCGTGCGATGCGCACTCGACCGCTGACAAACCGCGATTCGTCATCGGCTCCATGGGCCCAGGCACCAAGCTCATCACCCTCGGCCAGATCACATGGGATGAACTCGTCGCCAGCTATCGCGAACAAGCCCTCGGCCTCATCGAGGGCGGTGCCGACGCCCTGCTCATCGAGACGTGCCAGGACCTCATGCAGGTCAAGGGCGGGATCAACGCGTGCCTGAGCGCGATGGAGACCCTCGGGCGCACGCCGGAGGACGTTCCGATCTTCGTCTCGGTCACGATTGAAACCACGGGCACGATGCTGGTGGGCTCGAAGATCGAAGCCGCCATGGCCGCCTTGAAGGGCTATCCGATCGCGAGTTTGGGTCTCAACTGCGCCACGGGGCCGACGGAGATGGCCGAGCACCTCCACGAACTCACCCGCCGCTGGCCAGGGCACGTTTCCATTGTGCCCAACGCCGGACTCCCCGCGCTCGTCGACGGGAAGGCTCACTTCCCCCTCGCCCCCGAACCGTTCGCAGAAGCCATCTCTCGCTTCGTCGACGAGGGCGGCATCAGTATCGTCGGCGGCTGCTGCGGCACAACCCCCGCCCACATCGAGGCCCTCTCCAACCGCCTCGCCGACCGCACCCGCAAACCCCTCGAAAAGAAGCCTTGGACAGCCGCCTGTGCTTCGCTCTATGAACCCCTTGAGTATCGCCAGGACACGTCCATCCTGCTCATAGGCGAACGCATGAACGCCTCGGGCTCACGCAAGTTCAAGAGATTGCTCGAAGCCGAGGACCACGACGGCATCGTGAGCCTCGCGCGAGAACAACTCCGCGAAGGCTCGCATTTGCTCGACATCAACGTGGATTACGCCGGCAGAGACAACGCCGAGGACATGTCCACCATCGTCGCCAAGGTCGCGAGCGAGGCCAGCGCCCCGCTCATGCTCGACTCCACCCAGATCGCAACGATCGAAGCGGGCCTCAAGCGAGCTCCGGGCAAGTGCATCATCAACAGCGCCAACTTCGAAGACGGCGAGCCCAAGTTCGACGAGATCTGTGAACTCGCCAAACGCTTCAACGCCGCGCTGGTCATCGGCACGATCGACGAAGACAAAGAAGCCGCCATGGCCCGGACGGCAGATCGCAAACTCGCGATTGCCAGTCGCGCCATCGAGCGAGCGACCCAATCGCACGGCTTCGCCGAGGGCGACCTCTTCATCGACCCACTCGTCCTGCCCATCTCCACCGGCATGGACGACGACCGACGCAGCGCCCTCGAACTCGTCGAAGGCGTCAAGCGAATCGCCGACGCCCATCCTGACGTCCAGATCACCTGCGGCCTGAGCAACTGCTCATTCGGCTTGAAACCCGCCGCTCGCCACGTCCTCAACAGTGTCTTCATGCACGAGCTGACCGAAGCCGGGCTTACCAGCGCCATCGTGCACGTCTCCAAGATCATGCCATTGAGCAAGATCGACGACGCCCAGCACGCCGCGGCTCTGGATCTCATCTACGACCGTCGCCACGAATCCAAGGGCGGCACGGGCCTCTCTCAAGGCATCGAAGACACCGACTACGACCCCCTCCAAGCCTTCATCGACCTCTTCGAGAACGTCGAGGAGTCCAAGGGCCCAACCACCGAAGACACCAACGTCTCCATCGAAGACCGCCTGCGCAACCACATCATCGACGGCGAGAAAACAGGCGTCATCGATTCGCTCGACGAAGCCCTCACCAAGTACGACCCGTTAACAGTCATCAACGA
>JAJDDL010000316.1 GCA_029260335.1 Phycisphaerales bacterium
GAAGGTCTTGCTCAGCTCCACCCAGCCGGAAACCGCGCCCGGCGTTGTCACCCCATCCCAGCCCGAGGTCGGGATCTTGTCCCTCCCGGCCCAACGAGATCGATCGAGTGCCATGGGCGCTCGGCCCGAGGGATTGAGTCCGTGCAGCCCGCCGCCAACCCAAGCCAGCGCAAAGCAGTCCGAGCCGATGCCATTGCTGGTCGGTTCGAGGACCGTCAACGCGATGGCCGTCGCGACGGCCGCGTCGATCGCGTTGCCGCCTTTTCTCATCATCTCCAAACCCGCTTGGGCCGCGAGCGGATGGCTCGTGGCAACACAGTTGCGCGCGAACACCGGCATGCGCTGCGAGGTGTAGGGGAAGGAGTAGTCAAACGGCGGTTCTTGGGCGCTCATAGCCCGCAGTGTATCGAAAAAGGCCCGGCATCGAGGAGAGAGTTCAACTCGCCCCTCGACGCCAGGCCCCATCATTTCAGCACCCACACGGTATCAATACCCCAGGGAATACCTAGAGTAGCGGGATGACATCGATCAGAAAGTCGATTTCCTCGAGCAGAAAGTCCTTGGCTTCGCCGTCGACCATCCAATCCCTGTGCGAGGGATCGCCGTCGATCCTGCGCCGGACCAGGTGGAGCTGGTGCAGCGCGATGTTATCATATCCGTACCAAAGGAAAATGCCCGAGGAGAAGATCACCGAGGCCAGCGCGTGCCTGCGAGCGCGTGCTCGCCAATAGTTGCCGTGGAACTCATCGAGCGGCAAGCAATGGACGTAGTACGCGTCATCGAAGATGATATCGACCAGCGCGTGAGTGTTGCCATCGGCATCGAGCGGCGCGGGATCGATGTCGTCGGGGATGCCATCGCCATCGGTATCAACGGCGCACGGATCGGTGCCGGCGTCTTGCTCGTCTCCATCGAGCAAACCATCGCCATCGGAGTCGGGGTTGGTTGGATCGAGGCACGGCAGGTCGCCCCCGGCCGCGAGATCGACCTCATCGCCATCGTCGATGCCATCGTCGTCGGTGTCGGCATCGTTGGGATCGGTGCCATGGATGTTGATCTCGTCGCTATCGGTGAGCCCATCTCCGTCTGAGTCGCTCACCTGACCCACGCTGAACGCGAGGCTGGTGCCCAGACCGACGTTGAACCACGTCCCGGAGGTGTTGGCTGCCACATCCGCATCGGGCACTGTGCCGCCGGTAGTCAGCCACGAGAAAGACGCATCGGTGCTCGTGTTCCCGGTAACGTCGGCCATGATCGCGAGCCAATAGGTCTCGCCCGCATCAAGCGCAACCGTAACGGGCAGGCCCGCAGCAAACACATAGGACTGGCCGCCGACCTGGCTATCCGTCGGCCCGCCAAACGGGGACGCGGTGACACTCAGTGCTGGCAGGGTGTTGGACTGCACCAGTGTTCCCGGAGCACCCGCGGTGCCGTCAGCCAGATAGACATCAATCTGAAAGCCCTCGATATCGTCCAAACCGAGCGGATTGCCGGCACCCTGGTTGTCCGCAACGAACCCCCACCACTCCACGCTGCCGAGCGTGGCGCCAGATGGGAATGCCAACGCATCGATCGTGAAGCTGTCTGCAAGCATCTGGGTTGAAAACGCGTCTAGATTCGAGCGAAACCCTTGATTGCCCGCCGCCGAGGGCGGCCTGGACTCGATTGTCTGGGCTGAAGCGAGCCCCGCGCAGACCAAAGAAACGATTGACCCTACGAACCGCTTGCGCATCTCGAATCTCCTTTTCCATCCTGTGAAACCCACGATTCCCCCAAGCTTGACTCAGATTTATGTTAACAGAACGCAGCGACCCGTTAAAGAGGCGTTCCCCTGTCTGAGACGGAAAGTCAAGAGATGCAAGTAACAAACTTCTCTTGCCAGAACGGAACTTCAACCTGGTGGTGCAAAGATCGGATAATCCTCCTGCATTACGCTAGAATTTGGACACGAAACTGTGTCAACAACGTAGGTATGGCACACATTTGTGGAACTGTCGCCGAGCGTTCGGATCAAAACGGGACAAACACCTCGCGAATCTGGGCGAGCGCAAGGAGCAGCAAACGGCCGACGCGAGCGACGCCATCACGGATTCCGATGGCGACAGCGACGCGGACGGACAACATCTCTTTGCATACCTCGACACGTTCGCCGGCCGCCAGGTTCCATAGCCAACAGATACACCCGATGGGTAGCGGCTCGGCCCGGCGGGGGCAGTTGCAGACATCGATGGAAACGGGACACTGGATCGCCCTGTCGCGAGCCAACTTATCTACGTGCTTTCGAGAAACGCAGGCGGGACCTTTGGGAAGCGCCGAGGGTACGACGCCGGAAGTTCCTCCGAAGATGTCGTTGTTCGCGATCTCAATGGTGACGGCGGAATCAACATTGAGGTGACAACTCAGTTGAGAGACGCCGTCACCGTTTGGGTCAACCGTTGCACCACGTCTTGCTCGGCCGATCTCGACGGCGATGGAGTGCCGACGCGGACGACTTCTTTGGGTATCTCGATGGATTCGCGAGCGGCGACCTTGGCGTTTGCGATATTGACGAAGACGGGAACTGCCACGCCGACAACTGCTTTGCAAACTTGGATCAGCTCGCTCAAGGCTGCTGGCAGAAGGCTCTTTGATTCCTTGACTTCCAGGGCTGCCGAGCGGCGATAGGAGCACACGGCGACCGAGTGTGTTCATCAATGCTGAGGAGGCTAGTCGGTATTCGCCGATGACTCTCCACGATGCATCTCATGACCTCAAGACGAATGTTGCCCGCGATCTTGGTTAGTGCACTCTCGATCGCAACGAGTCCCACTCAGGCTCAGGCACAGTTTCCTGGGCAAGCGTATCAGCTCGGCACCCGACCGAGGGCGGTCATTCTCGAAGACGTCACAAACGACGGCATCGACGACATCATCGTCGGCGCGGCGGAGAGATTCGGCGGCGTGTTCATCTGCATCGGCTGTGCCGATGGCACATTCATGCCGCCCATGCGGCCCTCGTTCTACACCGCCTTCGACCTTGCCCCGGGCGACTTTGATGGCGATGGCGACATCGACATCGCCTATGTCTCTGACCGCGTGCGGTTTCTGGAGAACCTCGGCGGCGGAGAGTTCTACGCGCAGCGCCGCTACTTCTTCGCCGGCGCGGAGCCCTCGGCGATCGTGGCCCACGATATTGATCGCGACGGCATCCTGGATGTTGTCGTGTCCAACCGCCTGAGCGATGACATCTCCCTGCTCTTTGGGCGCGGAGAGCTGTCCTTGATGAATCACACGCGAATACCCGCCGGCACTCGTCCGAGCGGAATGGTGCTCGCCGATCAGAACCACGATGGTGTAATGGACATAGTCGTCGCCAACGAGGACGCGGACCAGATCACGGTCCTACTTGGTGTAGCCGCCGGCACGTTCGCGCGACATGGTTCGTTCGACACCGGTCCGGCACCCAGCGCCATCGCCTCGGCGGACCTCAACGCCGACGGGAATTGTGATCTGGCAGTCGCCAACGCTTCGGGCCATTCGATCATGCTCGGCGACGGCAGCGGCGGGTTCACGTTGCACGGGCATCTGGAGTCCGGAGGTGAGCCAAGCGAGGTCGGCATTGCAGATGTCAACAACGACGGAGTTCTAGATGTCGTCTCGACGCTGCAAGAGGAATCGCGGGTCTCGGTCTTCGTCAACAATGGCTCTGCGAGCTTTGGCGACGAATCGCGCACCAGGGTCGGCTGGGAGCCGACTTGTATGGCGCTGGGAGAT
>JAJDDL010000317.1 GCA_029260335.1 Phycisphaerales bacterium
ATGGTCTCATGGGCCTACCCGATGGCCAATAACTCCCGGCAGATGGTGGTGATCGATGCCGCACCCCTGTCCGATTCGGGGAATGCCGCGGCTCGGATCGAGGACGCCAGCAGGCGGGCGGGCCAGACCAGACACGCTCAAGCTCGGGCCTACGCCACAACCGGGTGGATTCGTGTGGCCGACGCCATCGAGCAAGCCCCGGTCCTCCGCGAGTTGATCCTCGGGGAGCGGACGCCCCCACCGTTCGTGCATGCGATGGAAAGGCTGTCCTGGCGCATCTGGCGCGAGAGCCACAAAGTCATCCGCGGCGAGTTCGACCTCGTGCTCCGTGCCAAGTAGGGCAAAACGAGGGCGCAATGCCCCCGAAACCCATCGACGCGAACACCGCAAGCGTCAACAGTCCTTGCGCGATCTATCATTGGCCTCTGGACAACGGTCCAATTTGAGCCAAACCGGCCGGCGGATGCATTCACGTCGACCTCGAGGCTTCTTCCAACGTCCCAGATCTGGCGACCGACCCCTGGCCCTACTCGCCCCAAGGCGAGCGAATCACGAATAGACCCAATGAGCAACAAGTCCTCTGATATCCGAAACGTCGCGGTCATCGCCCACGTCGACCATGGCAAGACATCTCTCGTCGATCAACTGCTCAAGCAATCGGGCAACTTTCGCGCGGGTGAGCTCGACAAGCTCGCCGGCGGCCAGCACGACCTCATCATGGACTCCAACCCGCTCGAACGCGAGCGAGGCATCACCATCCTCTCTAAAAACTGTGCCGTTACCTACCACTCCGAAGACGGCAAGGACTATCGCGTCAACCTGATCGACACGCCGGGCCACGCGGACTTCGGGGGCGAGGTCGAACGCGTGCTCCGCCTCGCCGACGGCTGCCTGCTCATCGTCGATTCGTTCGAGGGCCCAATGCCCCAGACCAAGTTCGTGCTCACCAAGGCGCTGGAGTGCGGGCTCGAGCCGCTGGTGGTCGTCAACAAGTGCGATCGCCCTGACGCCCGACCCGACGCGGTCATCGACGAGGTCTTTGACTTGCTTGTCGATCTCGGCGCAGACGATCACGCGCTGGACTTTGAGACCGTTTACGCCTCGGCCAAGGAAGGTTGGGCGACGCCTGATCTGGACCAGATAGGCACGGACATGCGCCCGGTCTTCGAGAAGATCATCAAGAGCGTGCCCGCACCCGAGGCCAATGACGAGGGAGCCCTGCAGGTCCTTGTCACCACCCTGGACTACTCTGACTTTGTCGGACGCATCGCGATCGGACGCGTGTTCCGGGGCACGATCCGCCGGGGCCAACGCATCTGCCGAATCAAGCGTGACGGCTCTATCACGCAACCAATCAAGATCGGTCGCCTCTTGCGGTTCTCAGGCCTCGGGCGCGTCGACACCGACGAGGTCCGCGCGGGCGACCTGTGCGCGATCGAAGGCATCGAGGGCGTGGATATCGGCGACACCATCGCGGATATCGAAAACCCCGAAGCCCTGCCCACGGTCAGCGTCGATGAGCCCACGCTCAGCATGACGTTCCGCATCAACGACTCACCCTTCGGCGGCCAGGAAGGCACCTACGTCACCAGCCGCCAGATCCGCGATCGGCTCAACAAGGAACTCGAACGCAACGTCGCGCTGAAAGTCGAGCAAGGCGAGAGCGGCGAAGAGTTCAACGTCTCCGGGCGAGGCATCCTCCATCTGGGCATCTTGCTCGAGACCATGCGACGTGAGAGCTTTGAAATCAGCGTCGGCAGGCCTCGCGTCATCCTCCACGAGATCGACGGCAAGATGCACGAGCCGCTCGAGACGCTCGTCGTCGATTGTCCGGAGTCTGCCGTCGGCCCGGTCATGGAACTCGTGGGCGGGCGCAGGGGCGAGCTCAAGAACATGGAGCCGCGCGGCGCGGGCGTGAGCCACATGGTCTTCGAGATCACCAGCCGAGCGCTCATCGGCCTGCGCGGCCGCGTGCTGACCGCAACCCAGGGCGAGGCGATCATGCACCACCGCTTCGACCGCTTTGTCCCGCTCAGCGGCGAGCGGATCGGGCGCACCAGCGGGGTGTTGATCGCAACAGAGAACGGGCCGGTCACTTCACACGCGGTGGAGGCGCTTTCTGATCGAGGCGTCCTGTTCGTCAAGCCGGGCGACAAGGTCTACGCCGGACAGATCATCGGCGAGCACAATCGCGAGAACGACCTGCCGGTGAATATCACACGCGCCAAGCAGCTCTCCAATGTCCGCATGGCCAACAAAGAAGCAACCATCACGCTCAAGGCCCCGCGCGAGATGGGCCTGGAACAGGCGCTGGAATACATCGAAGAGGACGAGGTCGTCGAACTGACTCCCTCAACCGTCCGGCTCCGCAAGCGAATCCTCGATGAGGGCCAACGCAAGCGGGCCGAGCGGCAGGCCAAGGCAAAAGACAAAGCCAAGGCCGGGGCATAGAACCGACCTCCTGTTCGAGTAGACTCACCCAATGGCGTCGATCCACGGCCCAAGTCAGATGCACCGAATGTGGCTATGACCTCGCCAACCTGCCCGATGGCCAATGCCCCGAGTGCGGCTCTGAGTTTGCTCGCGCAGATCTCCTTTCTCATCGAGGCCATCGCAGGATTTCAGACCGATCGGTCCTGTTGCTTCTTTGGATGAGTTCGGCGACCACCTGGATCGTCGCGAGCACGATGCACCTGGCCTATTCACTCGCCTGGATGAGATCCGGTGGCCGACCTGTCCAAGGCGATATCAGCGAGTTGGAAGACCTGCTGATCGGCTCGGCTCTCCTTCTGCTTTTTATGAGCCCGCTCACGATGGGACTCACCAAAGGCATGGCCGTCGTGACCGCGTTGCGATTTCGCTCCAAGGGGCGATTTGCTCTGGGCCTTGTGCTGGGGATAACCGCCGTCGCCTGCTGGTACCTGGGATTCTGGATAACCCTGAGCCTCGATGCGCCTGGCTGGTTTTTCGACTGATCGGGACTCGGGATCTGACGCGGCACTATTTGCGCCATTGCGTAGCAGAACCCGGGTACCTCCGGGCCAATACGCCATTACTTGGACGTGACTTCAGCCACCCCTTCCAACGTCCGATGCAGTTCTCGCCGAGGCCTGAGGCGGCCTCAAGAGGGCATTGGCGACGACCCGATAACCACTCGCGTGGCATCGGCGGCTCGCCCCGAACCGAACTGCGGCGACGCCGCGATGCGAGGTAGAGATGAAGCTCCAGAACTGCATGCAACATATTGGCTCGCAACTGGGCCTGATCGCCCTCGCCGGGCTTGTCGGCGGCTGCACCATCGCCCGCCAGACCACGACCGCACCGGCCGCGAGTGCCCAGCCCACCAATGGAAGCCAGCCCAGTCACACCGTGACCGCGGAGAGCAACCAAACGGTCGCGGGCAAGCTGACCGAGTTCGAGAGTTGGGAGACCGCTCGCGACAAGCTCGAGCAGGACCTGCGATTCAACGCTGCACCGAGTCTCATGTCACAAATGAGCCCGATGCGCTCGCCGAACGTCACCCAAGTGACCTTCGCGCACACAGGTGAAGTCTTCGACCCCGACGTCACTCCTGATGGCAACACCGTGGTGTTCGCCAGCAGCCAGCACACCGTCACAAGCGATTTGTACGTCAAGTCCATGGGCGCTCGCGTGCAGACCCAACTGACCCGAGACCCGGCCAACGACGCCATGCCCACGATTAGCCCCGACGGCAATCGCATCGCGTTCGCGTCCGATCGTGGCGGCAGCTGGGACATCTACGTCATGCCCATCACCGGCGGCCGGCCGCTGGTCGTCTCTTCGAGCAGAGCACACGAGATCCATCCGTCGTGGTCACCGGACGGCACCAAGATCGTATTCAACCGTCGCGGCAGCGTGAGCGGACGGTGGGAGATGTGGGTCGTCGATGCAGACGACGCGACCACCGCCCAGTTCATTGGTTACGGCTTGTTCCCCGAGTTCTGCCCCAACGCCGGCACCGGCATGGCCGGCGGCGATCGGATCCTGTTCCAGCAGGGCCGGGAGCGCGGCAGCCGGGCTTTCAGCGTCTGGACACTCGACTACGACGGCATCAACGCGACGGCATTGACCGAGATCGTCTCGGCCGCCGACTACGCGATGATCAATCCGACCTGGAGCCCCGATGGCAAGTGGATCCTCTTCGCGAGCGTTCCCACCGATGACGAGTGGTCGATGCTCGCCAATATCGAGCCTCGTGAGGCAAGCCTCTGGCTCATCGATGTCGACGGCACCGACCTGGTCCGCCTGACCAGCGGCGACGCCATCGACCTCATGCCCACTTGGGCATCGCCCAACCGTGTGCTCTTTGCATCCAATCGCGACGGAGGCGAGAACCTCTGGTCGCTCGATCTTGAGGACGCGCTCGTGCTCGCCGTCATGGGCGAATCGGACGCGGACTACGCAGGTGTTGGAGATCAGGAAGACTGAGCCGCGCCGCGGGGTAAACGCCCCGCGGGCGGATTTGGGGTCCGGACCGTCCGGGCTCGACAGGTGGAATCGGCCCCGCGCGGAGTTACGGGGTATCGCGGCAGGAAGCCATGAAAACTACAGGATCCATGCATTACTCGCGCTTGGCGTTTGCCATGCTCTCGGTGCTCTTTGCTGGGCTCATGGGGTGTGCCAGCGCCAACAAAGATCAACTCTATGAGCCCCTTGTGTTAGTACGTCCAGGACCATTGGGCGGCGGCGACCAACTCTGGGCAGTCGTGCCCTTGCGCAACGAGTCAGGCACAAGCCTGGGCGACCCGCTCCGCATGGCCGATCAACTCTCGGCATCCATCACCGAGGTAACTGGTTTGCGATCGAAACCAGTCAATAGCGTCATCGACGCTATGCGAACCTTGGACATTGAGGTTATCGATAACCCAGAACAGGCTCGTTTGCTCGCACAGGCCCTCGGCGTCGATGGGCTCATCCTCGGAACGATCACCGCGTATGACCCCTACGACCCGCCGACGATCGGCATCAGCCTCGCGCTGTTCGATCGCACAGGTCAGGACACAACAGGCGGCCCGCTCGACCCAAAGGTATTGAGCACCCAGCCCAACGCCTACTCCTACTTCCCAAGAACGACACGCGATAGCGTCCCGGCTTCGAGCGTTGCGTTGCATCTGGACGGCAGAAATCACGCCGTCCTGTTACGCATGCAGCAGTTTGCCGCCGGCAGACATGACCACAGAGGCGCCTACGGATGGCGTCGATACCTGGCCAGCATGGACCTGTACGAGCGATTCGCGGCACACGTCGCCATCGGAGACCTGCTCGAAGGCGAGCGACTCCGACTGGGATATGCCGCGGCGGAAGAGACAGAAGGTTAGTCTCGTGCGGCCGGTAGCCGCGCGAGGATGAAGCGCGGAGAACAGCGTCATGGATGGCGCGATTGCAAGTCCGATCGAGCGAATGCAGCGCAAGGAAGCGTGTGTGCGCGATCGGCAACGTGTGTGAGAGTTTCTAGGTTGTACGCCCGCTGCTACGCGGAGGCAGGAGTTTGAAGATGTCGACACTTGCAATCACCGACGCATTCGCTGGATACCTCGCCGACGAGCGGCATTTCAGCCCTTACACCGCGCGATGCTACGGCGCGGATCTCCGCCAGTTCATCGCCTACTTGAGCGAAGCCAACTCCATCGAGATCGACGACAAGCGCGAGACCGAGGCGTACAACAAGCTCTCGGGCGCCCAGGCCGCGCAGCAGCCCAACGACATCGCGGGCAAGATCGAGCCCAAGACGATCACCGAGATCGTTGCCGCCGCCGACCCCGAGACCGTGCGAGGCTTCCTGAGCCATCTGGGCGAGCAGAACTATTCGCCCGCGACCATGGCCCGGAAGATCGCAACGCTCCGCTCGTTCTACAAGTGGGCGCTGCGCCGCAACCTCGTCGCGGGCAATCCCATGACGCTCATCCGCACGCCGCGCCAGGCGAAGCGCTTGCCCAAGGCGATCAGCGTGGAACAAGTCGAGAAGCTCCTCAGCGCCCCGAGCGACAAGGATACCTTGGGCCTGCGCGACCGCGCCATGCTCGAGACGCTTTACTCCACCGGTATTCGGGTCAGCGAACTCGTTGGCCTTGACCATCCGGATCTCGATGTCGAGCAGGGATCGCTGCTCGTGCGAGGCAAGGGCAAGAAGGAGCGCCTGGTCCCGCTCGGCAAGCACGCCATGCTCGCGATCCAGACATACATCAGCGCCGTGCACGCCGACGCACGCTATTCCAACGCGTGGAGCGACGGCAACGCCCAGGCGCTGTTCCTCAACAAGCACGGCGGACGCCTGAGCAGCCGCTCGGTCCGCCGCAAGCTCGACAAGTACCTGCGCGAGATCGGGCTCGATCCCTCGATCAGCCCCCACACCCTGCGTCACAGCTTCGCCACGCACCTCCTGGAGAATGGCGCCGACCTGCGCAGCGTCCAAGAGTTGCTCGGCCACCAGTCACTGAGCACGACCCAGGTGTACACCCACCTGACCGATGCGCCGGTGCGTAGGGGCTATGACCAAGCACATCCGCGGGCCGAGGCGAGCTGAGTTCGTCGCTCAGAGATGCATGTGGCTGACATTCACGGTCCGCCGATCAGTTCGACCTCACGCATGATCGCGGCTCGGATCTCATCCTTGAGTCCTCCATCGCCATGCGCGATCGGCAAGACGCGAACCAGTCGCATCTGATCGTCCACGATCACCACCGCGGCGTCTTCGCCCAACGCGAGACGATCGAGCTTCTCGGGAGAGACCGTCCAGAGCAGCCCCGACCCACCGGTATCCAAGGGCCACCGCTCGGCCAGCTCGCTGATATTGTCTCGGCGTGCCTCGGAAACTGTCAGGCACGCGACCGGTCGAACAAGCACACGAATGATCGCCTTGCGAGGCCCAAGGCCTTCGGGTCGCATCGAAATCCGCGCAAGCTCGCGTTCGACATCGGTCGCCTCCTGCACGACCTGTTCAACCTGATCGAGCAAACGACTGCGCAGAGCAATCGCTGCGGGCACCCGATGAAACACGAGCACCAGATACCGCTCCTCAGGACGCTGCGGCGGAATCGAACGGTTGGCAAGCGCAGCCTCAAGCGACCAATCGTTCATCGTCGCGTCGTGCAAGATTGGGTAGGGAAACTCGCTGCCAATGGGCACCGCTCTGGGCCTTGGCCGCAACTCCGACAACGACGACACAACGCGTTTACCCTCGCTTGTGATCTGCCAGCCATCGCTCAAATTCTGCTGGAGACGAACAATCGGCTCAATACGGAGCCGGATCGCACGGTCGCGAGATTCCACGCGATACTCGCGCAACCGATGGCTCTTGGCGTCCATGCTCATAGTGACCAGGCCCTCGCGCCCTGCTGCGACAACCGATCGCAACCCCGCGCGGACCGGCCCGCGCGTCCAATCAGAATCCGCGATTCCCGGTTCTATCTGCGCACCAAACGCCAGCGCCAACTGCGGCACCAGCACCGGCGGAAGTTCCCCGCGCAACGCCCCGCGCGAGAGTGGCCTGTCCAACTCCGCCTCGTACACGATCTGGTCATTGCCCCGATACGCCGCGGCGAGATCTCCGGATGATCCCTCGGTCATCGCCCAGACGAGCACCGTCGGCATCTCCAGGCGCATCTCTCGCTTGTCTGCTTCCGCGTTCCCACGAAGCCGCACGATGAACTCATCGAATCGAGTCGTATGCCCTTCGCGCACCGCGATGGTGACACGCTCGTGCACCTCGCCATCGCGATAGGCCTGGCGTGCGGCCGAGATCGTTTCGATCGCTGAGGGCTCATTGCTGATTGCGTCAGCCGGCTGGCCTGGCGCGGCTTGGGCAACTGTCGCGCAACCAACGATGAGCAAGCACCCGATGAGCAAGCACCGAGCGATGTCCGCGGCTTGATTCGCCCACCTCATGCTGAACACTCCAAGCTTCATGCCAAGAGATTAGCATCAACCGGCTGTCCGGATCCCTGATCGACGCGATCGCGCAGTTCCAGAACCGTCAACCCCAGCCCCGGATGCACCAGGTCGGGCGCGATCTCCGCCAGCGGCCCGAGCACGAATGCACGCTCGTGCATCCGCGGATGCGGAATCGTCAGTTCCGGCTCATCCATGATGAGATCATCGAAGAGCAGCAGATCCAGATCAATGAGCCGGGGCCCCCACCGCTGCTCGCTCGCGCGGTCCCGACCGTGCGCACGCTCGATGCGATGCAACTCGCTCAACAGTTGGCCTGGGCCGAGCCCCGTCCGCACCAGGCAACACGCGTTGAGAAACCACGGCTGATCCTCGACGCCCACCGGTGCGGTCTCGATCGAGGGCGACACCGAAACCAACTCCGTTGACTCAAGCTGGCCAAGGCGCTCGATCGCGAGCGATATGCCGAAGGCTCGATCGCCGAGATTTGCTCCAAGTCCGATTGCCGCTAGCGAGAGTGCTTCCACATCAGATGATACGCGCCCGCAGGGCCGGCTACTTGCGAGGGGCCTCTTCCAACTCGCCCATGCGGTGCTGCATCTGGGCCTTGAGCCGGAGCAGGATCGAACTGTGCATCTGGCTGACCCGGCTCTCAGAGAGATCCAGCGTCGCGCCGATCTCCTTCATCGTCATGCCCTCGTAGTAATAGAGGACCACGATCAGCCGCTCGGCCCGGCTCAGACCCTTGGTCATCATGTCCTTGAGATCTCGCCGCTGGGCCTCCCGCAGGGGGTTGCGCTGGGTGTCATCCTTGATGACATCGATCTCACGAACATCCTTGTTGCCATCGGTCGGGAAAGCCCGCCGGGTGATGCTCACGGTGCTCACGGGGCGACCATCGCGCTTGAACTTGTCAAACTCTTCGCCCTCGACACCCAGCTCGCCGGCGATCTCGTCCTCGGTTGGCGGGCGGCCTTCTTCTTTCTCTATCCGCTGGCGCACGGCTTCGATCTTGGCCGTGCGATGACGAACGAGTCTGGGCACCCAATCCATCGAACGCAGCTCGTCGAGGATCGCACCGCGTATCCGCGGGGCGCAATACGTCTCGAACTTGACCTTGCGTTCGAGGTCGAACGCGTCGATCGCGTCCATCAGCCCGAACAGCCCCGCGGACATCAGGTCCTCGATGTCGACTTCATCGGGCAAGCGAGCGTGGATCCGCTCGGCGTTGTAACGCACCAAAGGCAGGTACCGCTCCATGAAGTGATTTCGCAACTCTTGCGTGTGGCACTTGGTGTACTGCTTCCACAGTTCTACTGCGGGGATCTCGTCAAACCGCGATGGGCCGGGCGTGATCTCAAATCGTCGCGCAGATGATCGTATGTGTACGCCAGCACTCGCTCGTGGCATTGCCTTCGTTGTTGACATCCTCATCGGCTCCTTTGCCTGCTTCTGCTCGCGAGTGAACTCGTCTGCCGAAGCGCCCCACGCGATCTTCTTGTTCGCGGACCTGATTGTACAGAATCTCAAGTCCGCCGTGCACGCCAAACATCATGTTGCGCGCCGATTAGTCGAAACCTTCATGCCACCTCTAACAAACCATCGTTCTGCGCCGCCGCTCTTTCAATCTCTGCAAGATCCGGTACCGGATGTCCCGCGCGATATGAAGCGACGTACTCGCGCAGCACATGTTCAATGATCAACCCTATAGCAAGCCCGATGAGATAGCCGATGACTAGGACGATGAGCCCACGCCGAAGCACCATCAGCATCGGATTCTGAGCAGCAAGCCCTACCACCATCGCGATTGCGTAGCTGGATAGGGCCAGACACCCGGCAACTGTCTGGCAAGATCGTTCCACGAGGTCTCTCTTCAACCAAACGCCCAACGCCATCGGTACAAGCCGCAGAGCGGCACATCGAACTGTCCAAGATCGGACTTGAACTACCCCTCGAACTTTTTTTCGTTATCACCAGCATCTGCCCCGCATAATCCATCCAGTCAAACGCCCAACAAGGGCGCGTTCATTGCGCAAATCGACTCCAGGACCCTGTGAGAGAGGATCCCGATCCGCTCGTTCCAAGCCCCGCTCGCTCGCCCGCTCACCAGCGGGCAGCGTGCCGCCACCGAGCGTCCCACAAGCGGATCGCTTGCCAGGAACCCGGCCAAAGCGACCCGACGTGCAAGAAACCGCTGAGCGACGGTTGCAAGCCTCTCATGTGCCTTGTGTGCGACTTCCTCGCTCGCTGCCTGGTTCAGCACGACCTCCAGCCGTTGAATCGGGGTGCACGCACTAGCCGCTCTTCTTGCCGTCACCGCCTTGATCGTCGCGTAAGCATCCGCGATCGCCGTCGGCTCGGGCGTCGTCACGATGAG
>JAJDDL010000318.1 GCA_029260335.1 Phycisphaerales bacterium
GGTCAAGAACGGGCAGATCATCGGCGAACTCCCGGCGCGAACGCTGCGCATGGAAGACGGCCAAGGCGATCAAGTGGTGGTCACATACGTTCGGCGGATCGTCGAACGACGCACAGTGGAAGATCTCTACCGGCTCGGGCAGGACGAGTTGGGCAGGATCGTCGCCGTCCGCTTTCCTGCGGCGTCGGTGACGGGCAAGCAATCGCTCTGAGGGAGTGGTTGACAACTGAACAAGCAAAGAAAGGACTGAACATGAAACGCATTTGGACAAGCGCACTCGCGGCATGCCTCATGGCCGGCTCGGCGATGGCAAGCTGCGAGACCTCGGCAGATCGCATCCAGCTTCGAGCCCAAGACGGCAGGGTCGTCGCCATCGTGATCGGTGATGATGGCACGCGCAACGAGTTCATTGCCGACAGCATCGAAATCCTGGATGCAAAGGAAGTCCGCGGCACGCTCAGTCTGCGCGGCGACGGGAGCGTCTCGCTCCTGCCCAAGGCCGCTAGCCCCCGGGTCCGGCTGGGCGTGACAACCGAGACTGTTCCGGCGTCTGTGGCTCGCCAACTCTCCGTGGATTCGACCAAGGCACTCATGGTTACTTCGGTGGCGCGCGGGCTTGCGGCAGAGAAGGCCGGGCTCGCGGCGTACGACGTGATCACGAAGGTGGACAACGTTCAGCCGGTCACCCAGAGACTCTTGCAAACCCGAGTGCAGGAATGCGAAGCAGGCGAGACGATCAAGCTCCGCGTGATCCGTCAGGGCAACCCGATCGACATCAACGTGATCGCCGAGACCGAGGTTCTCGTAGATGCCGCGGTCAGTCCAAGGCTCTTGCCGACCGAAACGTCTGTCACGCTCTCAGAGGTGCCCGTGCGGGCAAATGTGACAATGCCCATGCTGCCCACATTGGTGCATGACGAGAGCGTATCGCAGCTCACGAACCGGCACCGTGTGCCGCTGCTTGTAGACATCCCCGTATTGGATCGGTATATGGAGTACCAAGCGTATGTTGACAAAGATTCGTTGACCGCGCAGCTCCAAGCCGAGATCAACTCGCTCAAGGCGCAGATGGCGCGCATCGAGGCACTGCTCAAGATGATGGAGTCAGAGTAAGAACAAGTTAGCAATCGCGCCAGGGCCGCCCAAACGGGCGGCCCTGCCGCTCGCCCCGCGTGCTCGATAGTGAAATCCAGGCCCCTCCACACCGAATGAACAGGTGGGTCGCGGGGCCCAAACTCTGGTACGCTGAGGTCTCCGCGAGATGGAGGCCTTTGCTATGAGTGACTATCTATTTAACGGTGCGCTGCCTTGGTTCACGATTCCCGCGCTCATCGGCACGGGCATCTTCGGGCTGTTTATCATCCTGATGTTGGTCGGCGGCTTGGATATCGACGCCGACGCGGACTTTGATGCCGACGTGGATGCCGACGGCGACGCCTCGGCCGACTCGTTCAAACTCCTGAGCATCCAATCGATCTCGGCGTTCCTCATGGGCTTTGGCTGGGGCGGATTCGCCGCGTACAAGACCTTTGCAAACGAGAACTTCTCGATCGCGTTGGCGGTCGGAGCCATCTGTGGCGTGGGCATCGCCTGGCTGCTTGTCCTCGGTCTCAAGGCACTCTACCAACTCGAAAGCAGCGGCAATGTTTCGGTCAAGGACGCCGTCGGGCTTGAGGGTGAGGTTTACGTCCGCGTCCCGGCAATGGGCGAGGGCTCGGGCAAGGTGCGCGTGGTGATCGACGAACGTCAGCGGATCTACAACGCCGTGACCGAGGGCGAGGAGATCTCGCGCAGCTCGCGGGTGGTCGTCACCCATGTCGTGGGCAACACACTGACCGTAGTTCGGGCTTGAGCAAGCCCAAGAGAATCCCCTTGCTTTGCGGAGAGCATGGTTTGAGCGCTATCGATGACACAAGAGTTTGGCAACATCCTGGTTCTGGGCGCGACGGGTGCAGCCGCGACGGGCGCGCCACTCGGGCTGATCGGAGGGATCGCCGGCGGTCTGCTCGCCCTGGGATTGCTCATCTGGATGTGCCACAAGCCATGCCCGGCGGGCAAGATTCTGGTCATCCTCGGGCGCGGGACACAGGGCCGGACGTTTCGATGGATCCAATCGGGCGCTGCTTTCGTGGTGCCGGGCGTGCATCGCCATCGATATCTCGACACCGATGCGATCTGGGTGGAGTTGGAACGCGAGTGGTGCGAGACCTGCGATGGGCGTCGGATCTGGGTCAGCGCGACCTACTCGATCTGTCTGTCCACCGAGCCGGAACAGATCGCACGCGCGGTCTATCGCCTGATCGATCATGGCGAGGACGAGATATCAGAAGTCTGCAGCGGCATCGTTGCAGCCGCCGTCAGGCGAACATTTTCACGCATCTCCAGCCAAGACGCGGCGGAGCGTCGCATGCAACTGGAGAAGATCTGCAACGAGGCGATCCAGACGCAGCTTTCCAGCCTCGGCATGGAGCTCATCAGCGGACGAATCCGTCAGATGAGCGGCGCGACGGAGCTGCCGATCGCTTCTTGAGAAAGGGCACAACATGAACGCACATTCCTTCACTCTCGCGTCCGCCGGTGGAACAGGAGCGGTCAACCCGTTCTTCATCCTGGGTGGCGTTGTCGTCCTCATTGTGCTGTTCCTGGCACTCTACCTCATGACCCGCTATCGCCGATGCCCGGCGAACCGGATCCTTGTGGTCTCCGGTAAGGTCGGGGCCAAGCGGGCCAGCAAGTGCTTCCACGGCGGTGGCGCGTTTGTGCTCCCGCTCATCCAGGAGTACGCGTACCTGGGCCTGGAGCCGATGGTGATCGACATCCCCTTGGAAGGCGCACTGAGCCTCAACAACATCCGCGTGAACGTGCCCTCGACGTTCACGGTCGGTATCTCGACCGACGGCGTGCTCATGAACAACGCCGCCGAGCGTCTGCTCAACCTGAACTCCAAGCAAATCCGCGATCAGTGCCAGGACATCATCCTGGGCCAGTTGCGTCTGGTCATCGCGACC
>JAJDDL010000319.1 GCA_029260335.1 Phycisphaerales bacterium
CAAATGACGATCCGGTCGTAACAGACGCTTGCCCCGAGAGCTCGTCACCCGCGGCAAAGCCCTTGACGCTCGCTTGGGCGCTGGGCTTGATTGTGATCTCGCTCGTCGTCCTGCTTCAAGCTCCATTCATCGCAGGGGCCACGGAGGGTGGACTGCGTTTCTATGGCAAGCACGGAACGATGTCGCTCTGGCTCATCTTCACCATCACCGCCGACGTGTTGGTCATCGCAGTTTGGACAATCTGTCGGCCGCGCAACTTGGCCAGCGCATTCGGCATCGGGCTGCTCCTCTTGATCCTGTGGGGCCTGCTGCTCCCCGTCGCCCTCATCACTTCAGGGCTAACCAAGGGGATCATCACAAGCTAATCAACCCCGTAGCCTGTTGCTCGATGCAAATGGTGCCACTGGCAGCTCGGCTGCCAGTGAGAAGGTGCAACTGACTCGTCACTGGTGGGCGAGCCACCAGTGCCACCCACCGAACTCACCATCCCACCCTAACGGGGCGGTGGCATCCTGCCGCCGATCGCCGCAGGCGATACTCCCCCAATACCCACCCCAAGTTCTCCAGGCCGAGACCAGCGACTTCAGTCCTCATCTTGAGGCGGGCTCTTGATCTTGTGGAAGTCCTCCACAACGTCGGCGATCTGGATCTGCCCTCGCTTATCGAGCAAACTCACAGCAATGCCGACGAATCCCGAGACCAGGAACGAGGGCAGGAGGACGTCGAGGGCGACCAGATACGCCGGGCCCTCGGTCCAGCCGACGGCGGTGAGGATCGGTGGCAGCGCGAACTTGAAGAAGGGAACGCAGAAGAACCCTGTGACCATGGCGAAGCCTGCGCCCCGCGCGGTGAACTTGGTCCAGATCATGCTCAGGATGATGGTCGGACAGAACGTGGCGGCGATGCCGGACCAACCGAAGATGATGGTCCAGAATACGCCCTGGTCCTTGTCATAGAGCAGGATGCCGATGCCGACGCCGAAGGCGACGAGCGAGAGCGCCAAGGTGACAAGCCGACTCGCGCGGATGAGTTGCTTGTCGGGCATGTCGGGGTGGCGGGTCTTCTGCCAATAGTCGCGCACGGCGGCGCTGGAGGCGACGACCAGGAGCGAATCGATCGTGCTCATGATGGCGCTGAGAACCATCGCGATGAAAGCGCCCGTGAAGAACGCGGGCAGAAGCTGCTCAGCCATGAGCGGGAGAATGCCGTCCTGAACGCCGGATGCGACCGTCCCGGTGCCGGCGACATCTTGCCAGGTGTACATCGAGCGTCCGATGATCCCGACGAGCACGGCGCCCGAGTCTGCCAGGAGTGTCCAGGTGAGCGCGGTGATGGTGCCGGGGAGGATCTCGCGTTCGGACTTGAGCGAGATGAATCGGACAAAGACCTGGGGGGACCCGAGGAAGCCGATGCCGATAGCGACCAAGCCCAGGATGCCCACGATCGTGAGTAGGCTCCAACTGCCGGTCTCTGCGATGGCGGGGAAGACCGTCTCGGATGTCGGCCCGGGCCCATGCCAGGCGAGCAGGTGCGGGTCGATCGTGCGGAGATTCTCGACAATGTTCGTGACGCCGCCGATCTCGGCGAGCGCGACCAGCGGCAGCACGACCAGGCCGAGGACCATGAGGCTTCCTTGGAAGACGTCGGACCAGACGACGGCGGTGAAGCCTCCTTGGGTGACGTAGAGCATGACGATGGTGAAGCCGATGGCGGCGCCGAGGTAGTGGTTCCAGCCGAGGAAGTTATGAAATGCGCCGCCTGCGGCGTGGACCTGCGCCCCTGCGTAGATCGGGACGAAAACTAGCAGCGAGCCGGCGGCGATGAGACGAAGCCAATGGCCGCGCGTGCGGAAGCGAGATTCGAGGTAGTCGGGGATGGTGATCGAGTCGTACAGATTGGTCATGCGTTTGAAGCGCCGGGACATGAGCAGCCACGCGCCGCCGACGCCGAGCAGTTCGCCTACGACGACCCAGAATGCCTGGACGCCCAGCGCAAAGCCCATGCCGGTGAGTCCGAGACGGAGCCATGCGGACTCGCCCGATGCGCGGGCGCTGAAGGCGACGTTGATGAACCCGAGCCGCTTGCCGCCGGCGAAGTAGTCGCGGATGTCCTTCATCCGCTTGGAAGCGACGTAGCCGATCGCTAGCAGGACCGAGCAGTAGAGGCCGATGGCGAGGATTTTCCAGAATGCGTCGATTGGGCACCTCCTACGGGCGGGACAGTCAGGAGCCTAGCGGATGTTGGTGGGACTTGCTGGGCGAGAGAGAATGCGCATGGGGGGGACGCCCGTGCCACCGGGCGGATCAGGCCCTGGGGTGGCAGCTTGCGTGGACTTCTTGGAGGTGTTCGCGATCGATGTGGGTGTAGATCTCGGTGGTGGAGATGTCGGAGTGGCCGAGGAGTTGTTGGACGATGCGGAGATTCACGCCGCCGATGAGCAGGTGCGTGGCGAAGCTGTGGCGGAGGGTGTGGGGGTGGACCTTCTTGAGCCCCGCGAGGTTGGCGTAGCGGCGGACGATCTGCCAGACCGCGACACGTTCCAAAGGACGGCCGGTGCGGGAGAGAAAAACGCAGCCGCGATCGAGGCCCTCGGGGTGCAGGAGCTTGGGACGGCATTGCTTGAGATAGCGCGAGAGCCAGTTGGAGGCGTGATCGCCCATGGGGGTCTGGCGGGTTTTCATGCCCTTGCCGGTAATGCGGATGGTCTTCTGTTTCAGATTGAGATCCGAAGTGAGCGCGTTGCCGACTTCGCTCGCGCGCAGGCCGCTGGCGTACATGAGTTCGAGCATGGCGCGATCGCGGAGCCAGAGTGGGGGATGGGTTTGGGCGCGGGCCGACTCGTTGGCGGATTCGACGAGGCGTCGCATCTGGGACGGGCTAACGACATCGGGGAGGTTGCGCCAGAGTTTGGGGGTGTCGATGTGGTCGCCGAGGTCTTGGTCGTTGAGGCCTCGCGCTAAGAGCCATCGGGAGAACACTCTGATGGTCGCGATGTGGCGGGCGACCGAGGCGGAGGCGAGCTTGCGATCGCGGGAGAGGGACGCGACGTGTTCGAGGACGTGGCTCGGTCGGATCTCGGCGGGCGATTCGATGCGCGCGGTCGTGAGATCGAGCAGGAGGTCTCGCAGGTCGCGTGCGTAGGCCTCGAGGCTTGACTTGGCTAGCCCGCATTCGATGCGGAGGTAGATCATGAAGTCGCCGCGCGCGCGATCGAGTTCGAGACTCCATGGAGGGGCATCGGTTTGGAGCTTTGCAGCGGGCATCGGCCTTAGATGATCGGGTAGAGGGGGATGGAGTCAAATAGAAAACGCCCCGGGCATCATGCCCGGGGCGTCTTTGGAGCTGCTGTTGGGGCTCGGATCAGCCCAGGAGCTGGAGGGCCTGCTGCGGCTGCTGGTTCGCGAGAATCAGCGAGTTCGAAGCGGCCTGGGTGAGGATCTGCGAACGGGTGAGGTTCGCGGTTTCCTTGGCGAAGTCGGCGTCGCGGATGACGCTGTTGGCAGCTTCGGTGTTCTCGATTGAGACGCCCAAGCTTCGGATGGTTGCACCGACAACGTTCTTCTGGAACGCACCGAGGCGACCGCGGAGGATGGAGACCTCGCCGATGGCTTCGGAGATGACCTTCTGGGCGTCCTCAAGGCTACCGTCGACAACGTTGAGGCCCTTGCCCGATCCGAGGTCATCGAGGAAGAAGAAGCTGCCGGCGTTGTTGGTGTCTTCGCTCTGGCCGAGCTTGCGGGCGGCGACTTCGCCGATGCCGAGCGAGACCTTGTTTGCGATGTTGACCTCTCCGCCGAGCTGGAAGTCGGCACCGCCGCCTTCGATCGTTAGAGCGCTGATGGCTCCGAGGGTCTGGCTGGACGCGGCGGTGAGGCTGAGCTCGACGTTGAGTACGTCGGTGTTGACACGGATAGTGCGGCCGTCGCTCGTGGCGGAAACACCATTGATGTTGGCGCCAATGTCCTGGCCTTCGTCCTTGATGCCGTTGTTGGCGTTTGCGAAGGTGGAGGTTGCGGATGATTCGGTGGTGTTGGCGTCATCAGCAACGAAGTCGAAGATACCCGCACCGGCGATGTTGCCATCATCGATGACCTTGACGCTAACGAAATCGCTGTCGCCGTAGTCCACGGCGTTGAGCACAACACCGGAGGCATTGGCGGTGGCCTGAACGCCGGTAACGTCACTGAAAGTGTTGATAGCGGCGGCAACGTCTGAGGCGCTGGTACCGGAGCTGAACTGCAACTCGCGGGCACCGAGGGC
>JAJDDL010000320.1 GCA_029260335.1 Phycisphaerales bacterium
GCCATTTGGGTTGGGATTCCGAGTTTCATTCTCTGCCTGACCGCGCTGATCATCGGCCTGGCCTTTGATTCAATCCGAACTACGAACTGCTCTCTGGGTTGATTCTGACCTACCCGCACTGGGGCTATTCCCAGCAGTTCCTCCTCCAGATGTACATCCTCCAGCGGTTGGAGTGGCTCGGCAAGGAGCGATGGGTCATCGTCGTCGCCGCTGTGCTCTTCGGAGCGATGCATTTGCCCAACAGGCCATTGGTTCTGGCAACATTCCTCGCAGGTGTTTGCTGGATCGTCGCTTCTCGGCGTTGGCGCAAACTTCACGTTCTTGCACTGTCCCACGCGGCGGTAGCTTCGACGCTCTGGCTATGTCTTCCGCTGTCCTGGACGAGGAACTTCCGGATTGGCGGGATGCTCGAGTGGAGTGAGATGTCTTTGTGAATGAGAATCCGCGGTCAATTAGAATCCTGAACGAATCGACTTTCCACCGCCTCTGCTTCCGACGTGCGATCAAAGCGACGCAGCAGCAACGCAAACCGGCGCAGCGAGTTCTGCAATCTCGGGTCGCGCTCGCCGAATGCGGCTTCCTGCAATGCGAGCCCGTCCCGGAATCGATCCACCGCACGGTCCGGCTGGCCCTCGTCGGCGTCGAGCATCGCGAGGTCCATCATGGCGCCCGCTGCGTAGGTGGGATGAGCGGAGGCCTGTGCGTTCCAGATGGCAATCGCGCGTTCAAATATTTCCCTGGCCCGCGTGTTGTTGCCGCGAGCAACCTCGACCGAAGCGAGATTCCCAAGGTGCTTTGCGGTCTCTGGATGGTCCGGCCCCGCCGCCAACTCAGACAGTTGCACGGCACGGTTGTTGATCTCCACGGCCTCGTCAAACCTGCCGGAAGCGGTGCTCAGCGCGCCTAGGAACTTCAGTGTGGTCGCCTCTCGTTCGAGCGCCGTCTCCAACCCACGCTTGGAAAACACATGCGCACGCCCGGCGAGTTCGTTCGCACCGTCCATGTCACCAGCTTGCATCAAGAACGAGGATGCCGCGAGCAGCGGCTTGATGAGGTCGGGCGAATCGGGGTCAATCACTGCTTCAGCCATCGCGACCGCGGTTCGGGCCGTCTCCGCGGCACGCTCCGGTTCGCCGTTCTTGTAGATCTCCGTCGCGCGTGCGAACTCCTCTTGCCAATCAGGGATCTTGTCTGATGCAGGCGCGGTCGATATGGACGCCCTTTGCTGCGTTGCCGTACACCCTGTGAGCAATGAGCCGATCGTGAGCACGCCCCAGATCATCGTAACGTGCGATACGCTGATCATTGTTGATCTCCTTTGTTGAAAAATAGCGTATAAATTCAACATTGTAGA
Organism: Phycisphaerales bacterium; assembly: GCA_029260335.1. GTDB lineage: Bacteria > Planctomycetota > Phycisphaerae > Phycisphaerales > UBA1924 > S146-42. Next base: position 1,355 of record JAJDDL010000320.1, read on the forward strand.
GTCAACCTCAGCGGGAGAATTCTCTGTATGGCACCATCTCAAATGCGCATCCGCCGCACCGAGCAACTCGACGCGCTGACCTCGCCAGTCCGTCAGCAGATCGTGGATGCCGTCTGTGGGCTCGGTCTTTGCTCGGTGTCCGACATTGCGGCCGCACTCGGCCGTCCGGCCGACGGGCTCTACTACCACCTGCGGCGACTCGTGGATGTTGGGCTGCTCATCGAGACCAGCCACCCCAGCCGCGGCCAGATGCTCTACACGACACCTTCGCCAGGCATCCTGCGCCTTGTGTACGAACCCAATAATCCAGAGAACGTCGCGAGAATCACGCGGATTGTCGCCGGCATGCTGCGCACCGCCGAGCGTGACTTTGGCGCCGGGTTTGAAAAAGTGAACGCCCGTGTCGACGGCCCGGATCGCAATCTCAACGCCGCCCGCCAGACCGCCCGGCTGAATGCCGCACAGCGCCGAGAAGTCAACCGACTCATCCACAGGATCCAAGCGGTATTTGCTGAAGCAGTGCGCAACGGTGAGGCAGATGGGGAGTTTCTCAGCACGACCATGCTGATGGCCCCACTTGAAGACAGACCAGTCCGACGCGACTGTTGACCCTGCCGTCGAGTCGAGTCCGCCGCTATTCGCCGTCCAAGGGCAGGTCTCCTGTCTCCAGCACCTTCCGCGTCTGCTCCTCACGGAACGCGTGGACCGCGGCCTTCACCTTGTCATCGCCCCGAGCGACGATCGCGGCCGCCAGGAGCGCCGCGTTGATCGCCCCGGCCTTGCCGATCGCAAGCGTGCCCACAGGGATCCCCGCGGGCATCTGGACCGTCGAGAGCAGCGAGTCGACCCCCTGAACCTTCGATTCCATCGGCACGCCCAGGACCGGCAGCTCGGTCGTCGCGGCACACACGCCCGCCAGGTGGGCCGCTCCGCCCGCCGCGGCTATCAGGACCCAGAAGCCCCGCTCTTCGAGCCCGCCGACCCATTCCTTGCACTGTTTCGGCGTGCGATGAGCCGAGTAGACCTTTCGCTCGTGCCCGATGCCAAGCGATTCCAGCGTCAACGCCGCGTGACGCATCACGGGCCAATCCGACTTCGATCCCATCACGATGCCAACAACCGGGTTCATGGTGCTTCCTCCAGGGGTTAGCCAAGACCCTAGGCCGGGTATCTCGATCGGCCTACCTCGTTCACTCACCCGTCTTTGCCCTGAGGCGGCGCTCGGCCTTCGCCGCAAAGCGGCGCTCGCCTTCGCCGCGAAGCGGCGCTCGTTGGTAGCCTGGGGCGCAGCCCCAGGCACTCAGAGTTTCGTGGTTTCGCCCTGAAGGGGCGTACGCGAAGTTCGTCGGCCCATTCAGGGCCAGATTCTCGATCCAACTCCACCCGGGGCTGCGCCCCGGGCTACCACCGTTGGGCCCTTCAGGCCCGAATAGCTCACCCCATCCCCACGTGCGAACCTCCGGCCTCCCCCGCTCACTCGCATGTCACTTCCCCCCTACGACTGGACCAACTGCGAGCCGCCATAGAAGTACGCGCCCAGCCCGATCGTGAAGATGAAATCGCCCCAAAGCGCATGCTCGATCGCCGCGAACATCGTGCTCTTGGTTCGCGCGTAGGTCCACGCGAAAAGAAAACCACCCACGATCGTCATCGCCACGGCGATCCACGTGTTGAACATCGTGTGCGCCAACCCAAACACGATCGCGCTCGCAATGATCTTCGCCCAATCGTTCGGGAAGATCTTGTGATACCGGTGGAAGATGAACGTCCGGAAGATGACCTCTTGCGGATACACGCTGAACACCGGGTACAGGAACATGATCATGATCCACAGCTCGGTGTTCTCGCGAGGCAGCGACAAAAACCGATGCGGCAGAATCAACCAAACGCCAAGGCCCACCAACGCCGCCAATGGCACAAACGCCAATAGCACCGGCCGTATCCCGCGCACAGCCGTTCCGTGCAATCCGAATCGTTTGCGGTGAAACGACTTGTCGAGCATGAGCGCCCCGCCGAACAAGACGAACCCGAGCACCAGCATCGGAATCACGATCCGGCCCGACCACTCCCGCAGCAACCACAAAGGCACCGGCGGCACCAAAAACAACACACAAAACTCCACCCACAACCAAGCCCGCACACGCCCGGGATGCTGATCCACTCCGACCTCTGAAT
>JAJDDL010000033.1 GCA_029260335.1 Phycisphaerales bacterium
GGCGGCAAGGACCTGTACGTCACGAACACCCCGCCCGGCAATGTCCTGCTCATGAGCAACAACGGCGGGCCCTTCCTCGACAAGACCGTGGAAGCCGGCGTCGGCTCGTATGAGATCGGCTGGGGTTGCGCGTTCTTCGACTACGACCACGACATGATCAACGACCTCTATGTCTGCAACATGATCGCTCCCAACCGCTTCTTTCGCCACCACGGCGAGTTCCCGACCACGGACATCGCCACCGATTGCGGCATCGCCGATGAGCTCACCAGCTTTTGCATGGCACTGGCAGACGTCGACATGGATGGCGATCTCGATCTGCTGGTCCAGAGCAGCGACGCCAACGTCCGGCTGTTCATCAATGGCAAGGGCCACCTGCGCAGCGGCGTGAAGCTCAACGTCATTGGCCAGGGCGCGAACATCCACGCCGTGGGCGCGACCTTGAAGATCGACGCTGGCGGAGTTGTCCAGACCCGCGAGGTCCACGCCGGGGCGAACTACAAATCTGACAACGAGCGCGTGGTGCATGTCGGCCTTGCCTCTGAGACCATGATCGACGCGATCGAAGTGCTCTGGCCCGGAGGCACGACCCGGACCATCCTTAACATGCCCGCCAACGAGACCTGGAACATCTATCCGCCTGAGGCACTGGGCGATGGCGACTTCGATGGCGATGTCGACACCGACGACCTGCGGCTTGCAATTCCCTGCTTCACCGGCCCCGGCCCGGGCAACATGCGGCCGGGCTGCGAAGTCTTCGACATGGATAGCGATGGCGACGTCGACTTTGACGACCTCGTCACCATGGGCGGCATGCGGATCATCCGCGGCAGGTAGCGGCCCTGCTCCTTTGCAGGGTTTGAATCGCCCGCGCTAGGCTTGCGCGTGGATCATGACACCGCCATCATCGGAGCCGGCCCAATTGGCCTGGAACTCTCGGTCGCCCTCACCAAGCGAGGCGTCGATCACGTCGTCCTCGACGCGGGCGAGATCGGCGCGACCATGGCCTGGTGGGCGCCCGGCACGAAATACTTCTCGAGCCCCGAGCGGATCGCGATCGCGGGCGTGCCCCTCCTGGTTCCCAATCAAGAAAAGGCCACGCGCGAGCAGTATCTCGAGTACCTGCGAGGCGTGGCCCAGCAGTTTTCGCTGCCGGTCCGCACCTTCACTCGTGTGCTTGGAGTTGAGCAAGTCGGCGATGGCTTTGAACTTTCCCTGCAATCCAGCGGTCACGGGGTCGGCGGCCCGGCAGAACTCGCCCGCTCGCACGAGTCAGCGGGCGTTACGGAAAAGCTCGGGTGCAAGCGGCTTGTGCTCGCGATCGGCAATATGCACCTGCCGCGCATGCTGGAGATTCCCGGCGAGGACCTGCCACATGTCAACCACTACCTGCAAGACCCCCACCGCTACGCCGGGCGTCGGGTGCTGATCGTTGGCGGCAAGAACTCCGCGGCCGAGGCTGCGATCCGGCTGTATCGCGTGGGTGCTCAGGTGACCGTGAGCTATCGGCAAAGCGAGTTCGATCCCAAACGCATCAAGTACTGGCTGTTGCCCGAGCTCAAGTGGTTAATTGACAAGGGACGGATTGGGTTTCTGCCGCAATCAACGCCGACCGAGATCACTCACGAGCTTGTGCAACTTGCGCCTACCGATTGCGACGGCGAGCGAGCGCCGGGCGATCCGCAAGAGGTTGCAGCCGACGATGTGCTTCTGCTCACGGGCTACATCCAAGACAAGACGCTCTTTGAGCAGCTCGGCGTCAAGCTCGTGGGCGAAGAACGCAAGCCCAAGTTCGATGCGAGCACGATGCAGACCAGCGTGCCGGGCGTGTACGTCGCGGGCACGACGATCGGCGGCAGCCAACGACGCACCAAGATCTTTATTGAGAACGCCCATGTGCATGTGGATCGCATCGTCGCGTCGCTCATGGATGAACCGCCGCCGGACGAGCGAGAGATTCCAGAGATTAGTCTGCCCGAAGCTTGAGCCTAGCCTCTGGAACGCCAGCTTCAGGTGCGACGAGTGAAGCCCACGGGAAGCCAACAAGGAGACACGATGTCTGTGAGAAAACCCTTCGTCGGCGGCAACTGGAAGATTAACACCTACCTGGAAACCGGACGTGCCCTGGGCCGCGAGGTCGTGGCGGGTTGCGAGGGGATCGACGATGTCGAGGTCGCGATCTTCCCGCCGATCGCTTATGTCCTGCCGATGGCGGGCGTGCTCGGCAAGGCCGATTCCAAGGTCTTGCTTGGTGCCCAGGACTGCTACCCCGAGCCCGAGGGCGCGTTTACGGGCGAGATGTCGGCTTCGCAGGTCGCCGATTGCCAGGCCACCGTCGTGCTCGTGGGCCACTCTGAGCGCAGGCACGTCATCGGCGAGGACGACGCGCTGATCAATCGCAAGGTGCTCGCCGTGCTCGCCCAGGATGCCCTCACCTGCATGCTCTGCATAGGCGAGACCCTTGAGCAGCGCGAGGCCGGGCAGACCGACGTTGTCAACGAGTCGCAGCTTCGTGCGGGGCTGAATGGCGTGAGCCCCACCCAACTCGATCGCCTGATCATCGCCTACGAGCCTGTATGGGCCATCGGCACAGGCCGGACCGCGACTCCTGAGGACGCCCAGAACGCCCATGCCAGATGCCGAGAGGTTCTGGGAGAGCTCTTTGGGCCCGATCAGGCCCAAGCGATCCGCATCCTGTATGGCGGGTCGGTGAAGCCCGGCAACGCTCGCGAGCTTTTCGGCCAGCCGGACATCGATGGCGGGCTGATCGGTGGGGCGAGCCTCAAGGGGGAGGATTTTCTTGCCATCATCGAGGCCGCAAGATCCTGAATACTCTCGCTTGTGAAGCCTAGAGTTGCCCTTGCCCGCCGATTGGCGGGCTTGTTGCTCGGTTTGGCGTGGGGCCCGGATTCGCGGTCCGCCCCGCATGAGGATTGATCTCGCATGGTCACACTTGGACTTTCCCCTCTGGTCATCGGACTCTCGGTCGCGCTGTTCGTGGTCGTCTCGGTCGTCCTCGTCCTGATGATCCTCATCCAGAAGCCACAGGGCGGCGGCCTCGGCGGGGCGTTTGGCGCCTCCTCGGGCTCAGGCCAGACAGCCTTTGGTGCGAAGACCGGTGATGTTCTGACGATCACAACGGTGTCTATCTTCGCGATCTGGTTGCTGTTTGCGATCGGCTTGAACTTCGCCGTGCGTCCGAGTTCGGGCGGATCGCAGAATGCCGTCATGGGCAGCACCGGTGTTCCTGAAGACGACACGCAATCGTCGGGTTCTGGCGGAACGACTGATGGAAGCCAGGATGGAAGCCAAGACGAGTCTGGCAATGGAACGGGTGATACCGATCCGCCCGCCGACGATCCCGCCGATGACCCAACGGGCGACGCAGACGACGCCGACAATGACCCATCAGATGACACAGACAACACCGGCTCAACTGACGATGACTCGGGGACCAACGAAGGTGGTTGACACCTCCGCTACCGGTCGGTGGCATTCGGGAGGATCTCTCGCGTGATTCGCAGCATGACTGGCTTCGGCGAAGCGTCGGCAGCCGAGGACGGCGTCC
>JAJDDL010000321.1 GCA_029260335.1 Phycisphaerales bacterium
CCGGTGTTACAGCACCGGGCGTTTGTCGTTTTGAGCCAGTAGGCTCGCTACTATGATATCGACTACAAACCAAGAGTCAAGTCTCAGTCGAGTAGAAGGGCTACAAATATATTGAATTGCCTGAAGCCTAGCATCTGTCAGCAGGCCGTCGTCAATCAGAATCCGGTTGAAGGCAGCTCGATGTCGACTACATTTTGGGTCAAACACCGACTACAAAGGGTCAAAAGTAGCCCCACTTGAAACCAGTAGGTATTTGCGCAGGTCTTTGTCAGATAGAGGTTTACGGGCAATACGCGCCGTGACAATGTCGCGTCTTCGCGTCTTGGGAAGCTGACGTTCTACCACTGAACTACACCCGCAACCGCTGGATTATACCACGGTTCGCTGAATCGTCGCCTGCTTTCAGGCGGGGAAGACTGTTCTCTTGCAATCTCAAGCGGATCACTGCTCCCGCTCCGAATCGCAGGCGGCGATCTCGCTCTTGGCCCAGCCCGCGCTGATCCGGGGCAGGGCGTCTCGTACGCGCCGGGAATCATCGCGGTGGTTTTCGGTGACGACGTTCCCCAATCACGCGGGGGTCCCCTCGGCGATGTCGATGCCTCGCCCGCGCAGGTATGCGAGAAACGCCGCCGCCTTGCGCTCCCAGTCGAGCTCCTTCGCGACTTCGGCAAGCTCCCCGGCGCGCCGGTCGCGTTCGGCATCGTCGGCCAAGAGCCGGTTCATCGCGTCGGCGAAGGCATCCACATCGCCGGCAGGAACGATCACTGCCTGTTTCGGCGCGTGGTGGAGACTGAACGGTATCAAGTCGGAACTCACCACGGCCGTGCGCGCGGCGGCGGCCTGCGACACGCTCATTCCGAATCCTTCCATCTCCGATGCAGAGACGTACAGGTCGGCGATGGAGAACATTGGTGCGAGATACCCTTCGGGGATCGCGCCGAGCAGAAAAGCTCGCCCGCGAATTTCGCGAGTATCGTCGAGTTGTCGCTGCAGCGCATCGAAGAGCTCGTTCTTTGGTCCTCCGCCGATCAAAAGGATCGCCTCCGGATGGTTCGCCGTCACCCGGGCGAACGCGGCGAGAAGCAGGTCCTTTCGCTTGGTTGAATCCATCCGGCTCGTTTCAAACACGACCGACGATTGCTTCAGCCGGTCCGCCGAGAGGCCCGATCTTTCAGCCAGATACGCGTAGGTCGCATCGGTCTCGCTCGCGTCGCGCGGCCGAAACTCGTCACCGTCCACGCAAGGCGGGAAGTAGAAGGTGTCGTTGATCGACACCCGATAGTGCACCCAGAGACGGTCGGCGATCTTCGCGGACGTTGCCACGAACGCTTGGGCGCGATCGGCCACGGCTCGCTCGTGATGCCGCCGCTCGCAGAACTTGAGTGGCCGACGAATCTCAGGCGGGCGATCGTAAAAGTTGAAGTCCTTCAGTTCCCCGAGCGAATGGGGGGTCCATACATGACAGTTGACGCGATCCATCCGACGCTTGATCCGCTCGTCGATGTCGGGAAAGTGCGCGAGGATCTCCCGCCCCAGAGCGTCGGCGGCGATCAGCCGCCGCATCGGGGCATCGGCATCACGGTGCACGTTCACCGACGCCATGACCTGGTCGACCAGCTCGTTCTCCGCCTTTGGCTCGAGCCGGCGCAAGGACGCCCAGGTGGAAACCGCTGCGCGCACCTGGTGCTGCAGAGTCTCGTGCCGCGCCGCGAAGTGGTGAATCAGCATCCGTCCGAGGTGAAATCCCGGCACCGAACCCATCGCCCGGGCGTGGCGCAGCCGATGCATGGTCTCCAGCTCGACGGACTCGACCGTGCCCTCCAGCAGTTGGGTCATGGCTTTGCACACAAGGTCGTTGCGCCAACGCTCTGCGAGCCGCGTGGCGATCACCCCGGCGTCCCAGTAGTGCGAGTTGATGAACTCGTAGACCTCCCAAGGATCGCAGTCACGCCGATCCGCCTCGCCTTGAACAAACCGTTCGAGCCACTCGACCTCCTCGTCAAGGGCGATCGCGATGTCCTCCTTGTGCATGAACGTCGAACCGCCCCCCGGCACGAAGATGTAGCGCACGTAGTCTGACAGAAACTCCGGCTCGTCGCGAAACGCGTCGCTCTCAAAGTGCGGGAAGCCCCCGCGAGTGAAAACTGTTACGCGATAGCCCAGCCGCTCGAGTTTGCGGGCGAGTGTGTTGACGTAGAAGTTTTGTCCCCCGGTGTCGGTCGCGCCGCCAACCGGGATGTCGACCCCCGCGTACCCGTGATTCGTGATGAGCGCGATCTCCGGGCGGTTTGATTCGGCGTACCGCCGTGCATGATCGGGTTCGCTCGCCACCGGTGCCGCCTCCTGGGGGAGGCGGCATCTTATCACTTGATGGCTGCATCCCGATCGCTAGCCGCCACTTCCTCAAGAACTTAGATTATTTCCAAGCCTCGGAATAGCTGCTTGACAATGGTGGTTGTATATGCAACACTTGATCCAGTTGGAGCAGCCATGGCCCGTACGCCCCCCCCAACCAAGCCCTCGCCCGCCGAGGAGATCATGGGTGGGTGCTTCGCGGGCCGGATTCGGCTGCTCAATCGCACCATCACAGGCCTCTACGACGAGGCTCTCCGCCCCGCCGGGCTCACCGCGGGCCAGCTCACCACCCTGAGCTTCATCGAAAAGCTCGGCCCGGTCGCCCCCGGCGGGCTCGCCAAGCAACTCAACATGGACAAGTCCACCCTCAGCCGCAATCTCTCTCGCATGGAACGCAACGGCTGGATCACGATCACCCAAGGTGACGCCGGGCACACCCAACTCGTCCAGATCAGAAAGAAAGGCGCGACATTGATCGCCCAGGCCTTGCCGCGCTGGCGAGAAGCACAAGCCCAGGCCGAGCAACTGCTCGGCACCAGCGGTGCCGCGGGCGTCGTCGGCGCATTCAACCACGCACGTTCACAAGTCACGGACATGTAGTTTTTCATTTTACCATAGTGTTGTATATACAACATAAGGCCGGGAGATCGTCATGAACAAACCACTCATCCTCGTAACCGCAGCCACCGGCAAGACCGGCACCGCAACCGCTGAACTGCTCCTCGAGCAAGGCTTCCCTGTGCGGGCCATGGTCCGCGTGCTCGATGAACGCTCCGAGCGCTTGGAAGCACGCGGAGCCAAGATCGTT
>JAJDDL010000322.1 GCA_029260335.1 Phycisphaerales bacterium
CAGCCCCACGCAACTCGAACAGCTTCGCGATCTGGTGGCAACGCGCGGCGCTGGGCTCATTTGGATTGGCGGCACCGGACCGACCCCCGGCCGATGGCGCGGCACGCCCTTGGAAGACCTGCTCCCGTTCACGCTCGATGAGAGCGAAGGCCTGGGCGAGTACGACGGACCGGTCACGGTGTTCGCAGGCGACGCAGCCGAGCGGCTCGGCGTCTTGCGTCTGGGTGAGAACGAGTTCTCGACGCGTTTGAGCGATCCGAGAACCGGGTGGTCCAAGCTCTGGTTCGCGCAGCGCATCGAGCAAGAAAGCCTCAAGCCGACCACCGAAGTCCTCGCGTACGCCGCTCCGGAGCAGAGCGTTCGGCGGGCGATCGAACGCGACGGCATGGCCGCGCTGGATACGACTCCGCAGGACGCGACGCCCTTGGTCGTGACCATGCGTTACGGTGCCGGGCGCGTGGTGTATATCGGCACCGACGACACCTGGCGCTGGCGCTTCGGCAAGGGCGAGGGTCTGCAAGAACAGTTCTGGATCCCGCTCGTGCGACTGCCCGGTCGTGACAGCCTTGCGCGATCGGGCCAGCCCGCAGTGCTCGATGTCTCGCCCGCGCAGGCGCTGGTAGATCAGCCGGTGCGATTCACGGTGCGGGTGTTAGATCAGCGCCTTGCAGACGCCGCGGGCGAGCGTGTGAGGCTTCGGGCCCGCGATGCGAAGAACCCCGATGATCGTGGCGTGACGATCGAACTCCGCGCGTCGAACGCAGGCGAGGCTGCCGGCCTGACAACATTCGACGGCGTGTGGTCGTTTGCGACCGCCGGGGAGTTGTTGATCGAGCCCACCGATCCATGGCTCAGCGGCCTTGGCATCAAACGATCGCTGACTGTTTTTCGCGAGGACGCAGAGATGCGGAGCCCAGAGGCGGACCACGCCTTGCTCGCATCGATCCGCGATCGGAGCGTGAATCCGGGCGTGGCGAGCGAGACGGATCCGCCCGTGGCTTTAGATGCAGATGCCCTCTCAGATCTCCCCGGACTAATCCCCGTGCGAGACCTGCGAACCGAAGCGCCGCCGACGGTCGATCCGCTCTGGGATCGCTGGATTGTGCTCGTGCTGCTCCTGGTACTCCTGTCGTTTGAGTGGGTGGGGCGCAAGCTATTGTCTCTTGCGTAGGCATCATCCCGCTTTCTCGATTGGGTCTATGCCGAATGCGTTCGAACGGACCGCGACGACCCGATGAGTTCGGGTCCGGTTGTGACAGGTGAGTGACGCAACCTGACCCTCCCTTGCACGTTGAACGAGGGGAGTCGATCCACCCCAGTTGGGTCGCAGGGGCGGTTTTCGGGTGGTGTTCAGGAAACCTCAATCCAGGACGGACGTTGGGCCGAACAGAAACCAGAGAAGAGCAGTTTGAATTGAGGGTTGCGTGAGCGGCATGTGGCCGCCAGACTCCATGTCAGGGAGGACCGCGTGGACGACAAGACGACGAGGCGTGGCGTTCGGATAGACCGCTTGGAAGGTGCCCTGAGCCGACTTCGCTCGAAAGCGCGGCTCTTGCTCTTGGCACGAGGAGCTGCGCTCATCGTGGCCATTGGCCTAGGATCGCTGCTTGCCGTCGGCATGCTCGATTACTTCCTCCGCCTGCCCGCGACGCTCCGCTGGATCGTGTGGATCGCGGGGGTGGTAGCGCTCGTTTTCGGAGTCCGGGCTTGGATCAGGCCCGCGCTCGGATTTCGCCCGAGTTTGCGAGATCTTGCGATGCGTGTTGAATCCACCCAAGGCAAACGCCCGGGCGGGTGGCTTGCCTCGGCGCTCGAGTTGGATCCGAGCGATGCTCGCTCTCGCGAGGCCATTCAACTCGCCGACGAGAAGCTTGCAGAAATCGGTCCCTGGCATGTGCTGGAACCATCACGTTCGGCTCGCTTTGGGCTTGGACTATCTGCTGCGGTCGTGTTTGCGCTGCTCACGCTTGTGATTGCGCCGACCCTTTCGAGAATCGGTGCCGAACGTGCCTTGGCGCCATGGTCGAGTGTGAGTTGGCCCAAGCGAACCCAAGTGACCGACGCGACCTCGAGCGGCGAAGTGCATCCGCTCGGTGTCAGCCTCGACCTAGCCGTGCATCTCACCAAGACACCCGCCGCAGCCGGTCAGGCGCAAGTTGTCGCGATGGTTCGGTTCGTCGAAGACGGACGCGCGAGTGAAACGCTTCGCCTGCCCATGACCGCTCGCGCCGATGGCACTGCCCAGAATGCGCGGGAGCTGTTCCAGCGCCGGGTCAAGACTCCCGAGCAAGCAGAAGGCGAGCTGAGCCTGGAGTATTGGTTCGAGTCGCTCGACGATTCGACCAAGCCAAGGACCATTCGCCTCGCGCCGACACCTGAGATCGCCTCGGCGGAGATTCAGATTGCTCCGCCGGCATACGCGAGCAAGATCGTGGCCGCGAACGATCAGTTCTTCGATGGCTCGCAAGATCTCGGAACGGGTGTGGACGCGCGTGCGATCGCGGGGCCGATTCTCGCGGGGTCTTCGTACGAACTGCGCATCGCGTTGAATAAGCCGGTCGACACTTTCGCCGAAGGCGGCGAGAGCCCGCCTTGGCTAAACGATCTCCTAGCCGCGAGTACCAACGCCCAGTTTGACCTGCAGGGCGATGCGTTGACCGTGACAGGCTCGATCGTCAACTCTGCCCGCATCGAAGTCTCCCTCCAGGATGAGCATGGACTGGTGAACTCGCTTGCCAGCGCATTCAGCTTTGACGTCTTGCAAGACGCCGAGCCGACCGCGAGCGTGACCGAGCCCTCGCATGATGAAGGTGTGCTTGCAACTGCGGTCTTAGACATTGCCGGCGAAGCGACAGACGACGTCGCACTGCAAAGACTCGCGCTCGAGCATCAGGTCGCCCGCCCGCCTCAGGGCTCAGAAGGCGCGCCGCCCGAACCAAGCGTGCAGACCACGATCATCGCCATGCGGACACTGGAAGATGAGCCGCCGGCATCGCGAGCCCGCGCCAGTGTCGGCGTGCAGTTTGACCTCTCGAGTCTGTCCCTTGTGCCGGGCGATGAGCTCTGGATCTCGACAGTCGCGAGCGACATCTACGCCTACGAGGGCGTGCGTCACGACCCGGCCCGCTCGAAGGTCCGCCGATTGCTGATCATCGCCGAGGAGCAACTCGTCGATGGACTCCGCCGCGACTTGGACAGCATCCGCGAAGCCGCCCGGCGACTCGATGATGCCCAGGCCAGAGTCGAACGCCAGATCGATCGATTGGGCTCGAGCGCCGGCGCTCGCGAGCAGCAGGCATCAATCGGCGAACAGGTGCAGGCGCAGCGCGAGGCCGCCGAGCGGATCGCTCAGCGGATGCAGCGCAACCGGCTCGACGATCAGGCCTTGGAAGGTCTGGTAAGCGACGCGGCCGGTGCGCTGGACGCGGCGGCCCAAGCCGCAAGCGAAGCGGCCAACGCGATCGAACAAGGCGTTGCACAAGATGAAGAGCCCGGCGAAAACCCCGAGCGCGAACGCGAGATAGAAGAGGCCCAACGCGAGGTGCGCGATGAACTCGGACGCCTCGCCGAGATGCTCAGTCGCGGCCAGGACGAGTGGCTCATGCGCCGGGGTGTCGAACGGCTGCTGAATGAGCAGCGCCGGCTTGCCGAGCAGACCGAGGCGATCGGCCAGAGCACCGCCGGGCGTTCTGCGAGTGATCTGTCCGCGCAGGAGTTGAGCGAACTGGATCGGATCGCCCAGCGTCAGCGCGAGGCCGCCGAAGAGCTGGAGCAGACGCTCGACGAGCTCAACGAGCGTTCGAGACAGCTTTCAGAAGTTGATCCCTCCCAATCGGCCGCGATGCAACAGGCGGCCGATCGGGGCCGGCGGTCCCAAGCCCAAGAGGCGATGCAGGACGCTGCCCAGCAGGTTCAGCAGAACCAGACCGGCAGCGCAGCACAGAATCAGCAGGAAGCGATCGACGCGCTCGAGGACATGATTGAAGATCTGGACTCGGCGACCCGCAATCGCGACGCGGCCCTGCAGAGAATGCTCGCGAGCGTGATCGAATCGCTCGAGGGCCTGATCAAACAACAGGAACGCGAGCTTGCAGCGTTGGATCAAGCGGTCGCCAACGGTTTCTTCGACGATCTGGATCAGGGCATGGTGCGTTTGTTCACCAACTCGCTCGGCGTGCACGACCAGGTTCGCGCCCAAGGCGCAGATACCGAGCCGGTCACGGATTTGCTGGACCAGGCGATCAGCGCACAAGAAGAAGCGATCGCGGCCTTGCGTGCCAAGCCCGTGGATGAACCCTCGGCTCGCGTGAGCGAGCAGGCGAGCCTCGCGAGACTGAAAGAAGCCAAGGCCGAGGCGTCTCGGATCCAAGAAGAAGCCGCGGCCCGCGATCAGGCCCGCAAGCTTGCCGAGCTACGCGGGATCTATCGCGATGCGCTTGAGCAGCAGGTCGCGTTGCGTGCCGAGACCGAGCCCATGGCTGATCAGCGGCTCAACCGTCGTGATCGCCAATCGGCCCGCACACTCGGCGAACAGCAAGACACGCTTCGCATCATGCTCCAGGAACTTCGCGAATCGAACGAGGAGTTCGACGACGCGGCGATGTTCGACTTCGCCCATCAAAGACTCGACGCGCTCATGGACGCCGCGGCGGAGGATCTTCGCAATGGCGCTCCGACCGGCAGGACGATCCGCCAACAGAACTCGTCGATCCGGATCTTGCAATCGGTCATCGAAGCGATCAAGGATGCCGAATCGCAAGACAACCCGTTCCGCGATGCCGCGGGCGGTGAATCGGGCGGCCAGAGCGGCGGCCAGGGTGGCTCAGGCGAAGACGAACCGCTACTCCCGCCTGCTGCTGAGCTCAAGCTCTTGCGAGCGATGCAGACCGAGGCCCTGGATTGGACGCGTGCGCTTGATGAAGCCGGCAATGCCGACTCGTCAGAACTCGAGGAGCTTGGAAAGCTTCAGAATGAGCTGCAAACGCGAGGCGAGGAACTAGTCCAGAAGCTCTTTCAGAACCAACAGGGCGGACTTCCGAATATTGACAAGGAGGATCAGCGGTAATGCGATCCCGATCAGCCATTCTCGGACTCACCGTGGCATGCCTCTATGCGTGCCCGGCAGTTGCACAAGACGCGGACGATCCGGCCAAGCAGGAGGCCGAGAAGTCCGAGTCGCCGCCGACGCTCGATGAACTGCTCGGCCTTGCCGACAGCGAAGAATCTCGCGGCGAGGACCGCGAGTTGCCGCTCAATGATCCGACCCAGAACGAACTCGATCGCAAGCTCGAGGGCAAGCAGGTGAGCGAGGCGTTCCTGGAAGCGGTCACGCTCATGGGCGAAACCGCACAACGCCTCGACGCAGCGCGCGACACCGGCATCACGACCCAACGCCTGCAAGAAGAAATCATCCGTAAGCTCGATCAGGTGATCGAGTCGGCGCAGCAGAATCAGAGCCAGAGCTCGTCGAGTTCGAGCAGTTCGCCTCAACAACAGCCCGATCAACAGCAACAACAACAGCAGAGCCAGAACCCGCAGAACTCCGAATCCAACGATTCGCAGGAAGCTCCCTCGCGTCAGGACGGGCAACTCTCGGCTCAAGGCGCAGGCAACTCCGCCGCGTGGGGTGCGTTGCGTGCGCACATCCGCGATTCGCTCGTTCAAGGCACGAGCGATCCATTCAGCTCGCTCTATCGCTCGCTGACCGAGGATTTCTACAAGAGGCTTGCTGAGGAGGACGGCAGATGATTCGCAGCGTTCTCACGATCACGTTCGCATGCGTGGCGCTCCCGATCCTGACGCAAGCGGCCCGGGCCCAAGAGGTCCCGCCTCCGGTTGCGGCGCAACCCGACGGTGCCGAAAACAACGCCATGGCCGATGAGATCACCGAAGCCAGCTCGCGCGCGATCGAGCGTGGCCTCCGATTCATCTCCGCGGAGTTCCAGCCCGATGGCTCGGTCGGCACCGGGCGATACTCGCGCAACGTCGCGGTCACAAGCCTCGCGTGCCTGGCGCTCATGGCCGAGGGCAGCGTCCCCGGGCGCGGCCGCTTCGGCGATGAGATCGAGTTGGGGCTGAAGTTCGTGCTCGAATCCAGCGATGAGAACGGCTTGCTCGCCGCCGAGTCCAGCCATGGCCCGATGTACGGGCATGGGTTCGCGACACTATTTGTGGGTGAGGCCTACGGCATGACCCAAGGCGGGGGCGACACCGCGCTCGCCGAGAAGACCCACGAAGTCTTGGTCAAGGCGATCCGCCTCATCGAACGCACGCAGAACGCCGAGGGCGGCTGGCGCTACAACCCCGTGCCGCACGATGCAGACCTGAGCGTAACAATCTGCCAGATCATGGCGCTGCGCTCGGCGCGCAACGCAGGCATCGAAGTCAACAAGGACGTGATAGACAACGCCATCAAGTATGTCC
>JAJDDL010000323.1 GCA_029260335.1 Phycisphaerales bacterium
CGCCCATGCGATCGAGCAGATCAACGATGCGCGGCGCGAAGTTGGTCATCTCGAGCACCGGCGCTTGGTCTGCGAGGAAGTCACCGCCGAGGAGCGTCTCGTCGAAGTGCTGGTACTCGCTATAGCCTTGCTGACGCGCGATGTCGTTGCACGCGTTGATGCCGCCCTGCGCGCACACCGAGTGTGATCGCTTCACCGGGCCCATACTGAAGAGGTCGACGGGGACGCCGGCTTCTGCGATCCGGATAGCTGCGGCAAGACCCGCCAGGCCCCCACCGACGACGATGACGCGACGATCATTCATGGGGTCTCATCCGTGTGCTGAGCTGACTCGATTGGCCCGGAGAGTTCGGCGTGCATGGCGTCTTCTACTTGTTTGGCCTTGGCTGGATCGGTGAAGAGGAATCCGCCGACCGACGCCCAGGCCATGAGCATGAGCATGCCGCCAAGCCCTGCGCACACAAAGCCCCAGCGGCGCTGGGCCGCGGTGGAGATCGTGAGTCCCCAGGTGATCGCGGCGGTCCACAATCCGTTGGCGAAGTGGAAGACCGCGGAACTCACGCCGACGAAGTAGAACAAACTCACGGCGAGGCCCATGGCGGTGATCTCGTCGGTGGAGCCGCGCAAGGCCATGGCCATCGTGCTGCTGGAGTGCTCGTGGCTCCAGGTGACTCCACCGGGAACTAGGAACGACCAACCCCATCGCAATGTCGCGACGTGATAGAGGATGAAGAGCAGGGCGATATAGCCCGTGAGGCGTTGGAGGGCATAGCGGCGATTATCCATGTGGGGATAGCGTCGGGTATTGGAACGGCCCGTGGTGGCGTACCAGATGCCGAGGATCGCGTGAAAGCCGATCGCACTCCAGATCGAGATTTCCATGATGAGTAAGCCGGGCAGGTTGTTGATAAACCCGACTTCGTGTTGGAAGGTCGCGATGCCGCGACCCCTGAGGTCATCTGCGCCTTGTGCTCGGCTGTTCAACGCTCCCCAGAGGATGCTGGAGTTCGTAGTCAGATGGAAGAGCAAAAAGACGCCGATCGGCACAATCCCGGTGAGAGAGTGCAGGCGTCTGAGCAGAAAATGGTACTTTGAGAGCGTGCCGTCAGTTTGGCCCACGAGCCGTCTCCGGAGAAGGAAAACGATTCAACAACGCGTCTTGCGTCTGTTCTCGGCACAGAGCACCGAGCACGTGCTCCACTTATTCAGTAATCGGCCCGGTCGGGGGCATTCCAGTTGGCATGCCGGGGGATCCGGGCTTGAGCTTGCCCTCCTCGACAGCCTTGGCGATTGCCTTGCTGACCTCGACGAACTGCAGGCGCAACTCGCGGACAACGGTTGTCAGGAGTTGCGATTCTTCTTCTGTGAGATTGCCCTCGGTCTTTATTTCGAGAACGCCCAGCATATCGATGGACATCTTGGCCATGTCGGGCGCAACGATCGAGCGGCCGGTCTCGGGCTCGGGAATCGCGCCGAGGTAGAGCAGGGCTTGGGAAGTAAGCGATTGGACCAGGTCGGTGAAGTCGACCGGCTTGTTCGGATCTTGTTGGGACCCAGATTCCTCGGCCTTCTGGGATTCCTGTTCCGACAGGCGAGCCTTCTCGGCTTGGGCCTGTTCCTTCCAATCGGAGTCCACAATAATCTTCGGTGTCTCGTCCATCTTCGTCCCTCAGGGGTAGCGTTACCGATAGCAGTGTAGGGCGTGGCGGAGTCCAAGCTCTGAAAGGCGGGTCGTGATGACGAAGACCGTGATCGTTTGCGGAGGCGTGCTGGTGCTCTGTGGTTGTGCGAGCGATCAGAGCGTGCCAGCGGAGACCCTGAACGCGGCAGAGTTTCGCGAGTCCGGCCCGGTCGCCCCAACGGTCGACCTGGCGCAAAGCGAGGTGCTGCCTGATACACGAATCTCCCTGCTCTCCGAGCCGGGCGAGCCGAGTGAGGTGGTCGTCATCACCCCCGAGCAGGCACGTGGGCAGGAGCCGATCGTCTCCGGAGTCGAAAGCCGCATTCCGCCAGTCAACGGCACAGCAAATGGCGGCGATTCCCAAGCCGGGCAGATCAACTCATGGGCAGTCACTGGCGGGACCGTGCTGATTGACGCGAAGGTCGGCGACATCAACGGCCGTGCGATCTACGCGGACGATTTCCTGCGAGAGCTGGAAGCGAGGTTTACACAAGAGGCGAAGCAGATGCCGCCTGCGCAGTGGCTCCAGGAGCTCGACAATGCGGTCACGGGGAAGATCAAGAGCTTGCTGCGTGAAGAGTTGCTCCGGGCCGAGGCGCTGGCCAGCATGGGCGAGGATCAACGGACGATTGGGCTGAGTGCTGCACTCGATCGCATGCGCAGGCGGTTGAACAGCAACAACGGCGGCTCGCCGACGAAGACCCGAGGCAAGATCCTGGAGGAATACGGCGAGGGTGCTTCTGTGGATGAGTTTCTGTTGGATATTCAGAATATCCAACTCACCAAGATGATCCTCGAAGCTCAGGTCGATGATCGGGTGAACATCTCCTGGCGAGAGATCGTGCAGGAGTACGAGCGGGCGTACGACCAGTTTAATCAAGATCCCGAGGCCCATTTTCGGCATCTGCTTGTCTATGCCGATGACGCCGAGAGCATCGAGCTGATCAAACGCCAACTCCAAGAGGGCGTGCCTTTCGAGGAAGTGGCGTCGCTCGAAATCAACCGCGTTTCCCCGGAGACGGGCGGGGCGATGCCGCCCTTCACGATCAAAACTTCGCTCGATGCGCTGCGGGTGTTTAGGAACGATCAGCTCAACGACGCGGCGATCTCGCTTGGCGAGGGGCAATACGCCGGGCCCATCGAGTTCGAAGTCGGTGGCCGGATGACCGCGAACTGGGTGCACCTGGACCGGGTGACTCAGGTCAGCGTGCCCCTGTATGACGCGCAGCTCGCGATCGCCGCGGCTCGCAAGCAAGAGCAGACGATGATCGAACTGTCGCGATATGAGGCGCGGCTGCTCAGGCAAGCAAGCGTGAGCGATCTGAATGAGATGCGAGCACGCCTGCTGCGGATCGCGATCGAGCGGTTCAATCCGGATATCCTTGCGATGTTCGATGCCCAAAGCACCCCTCAATAGGGCATGCTCAGCGCGCTGGCAGCAAGATTCGCTCGGCGCTGGAAGCGCGCAGGGGCTCATCATTCTGTGGGCACACGGGGCGAAATCGCTGCCGAGAAGTTTCTGCGTGTGCGAGGCTATAAGGTTTTGGCGCGCAACGCCAGGACGCCGAGGGGTGAGATCGATCTCGTTGTCGAGGAGCGTGAGTCGGGCTCGATCGTGCTCGTCGAGGTGAAGTCTCGTGTGATCAAGGACGACTCGGCGTTTCGCGGCGAGCGGGCGGTGAACCAAGCCAAACGGCGGCGGCTGCTCGCGATCGCACAACACCTTCGGCGGGCCAACGGCTGGCTCGATCGGCCCATTCGCATTGACATCATCGTCGTGGAGTTCGAGGACTCAGACGTCCGAATCCGCCACCTCACCGACGCGGTCCGCGGGCGCTGAGGAATCGATGCCCCAGTCCTTGGGCGAGGCAAGGTCGGCGCGCAGGTTGCGCTCCAAGCGAATCTCCTCGGCCATCGTCTCGTCGGGCTCGATGGGGAGCGTGAGCGTAAACGTGGAGCCCTGGCCGGGGTTCGTCTCGAGGGTGAGCGTGCCCTGGAGGATCGCGGCGAGCTCGCGGCTGATCGCCAGGCCCAGGCCCGTGCCCGTGTGGCGTTTGGCGGGCCCGCCCTCGACCTGATGGAACTTCTCGAAGATGCGTTCGCGTTCGTCTTCGGGAATGCCCGGGCCGGTATCGCGTACCGCGACGCGGACACTGGGAATCTCGTTATCACCGGGCGCATAGAGGCGCTTCGCGGTGAGGATGACTTGCGCCTGGCCGCCCCCAGGAGATGGCTCAGCGAACTTCACGGCGTTGCTCAGCAGGTTGAACAAGATCTGGTGGAGCTTCTTGGCGTCGGTTTGGATGAGCGGCAGGTCGCCTGCGATCTCGACGCGGACCTTCACATCACGCTGATCTGCCAGGGGGTGGATCAGGCCCATGAGGCCCTCGCACGTCGCGGCGATGCTGACCGATTCGATGTCCACACGAACCCGGCCCGCCTCGATTTTGGCCATTTCTAAGAGGCTCTCGATTACGTAGAGCAGATGGCTTCCGGCGATCGCGATGTTCTTCTGGTACTTCGTGCGCTTCTTGAGTTCGGCCGATTCGCCTGAGTCTTCCCGCTCGCGCTCGGCGATCTCGAGCAACAGGTTTGCGAACCCGATGATCGCGTTCATGGGCGTGCGAAGCTCGTGGCTCACGTTCGCGAGGAACTCACTCTTGACGCGATTGGCCTCGAAGAGCGCGGTGTTGGCCTCGCTCAGCTCGTGGATCTTGAGATCGAGCGCGCGGTTGACCGATCGCTCGTGTTCCTGGCTCGCGTGCAAGACGCTCAGCATTTGGTTGAACGTGCGCGCGAGATCCTCGAACTCATCGCCCGTGCGAATCGTTGATCGGATGGTCAGATCGCCCTTGCGAACCCCGTCGGCGGTCTGGCGCAATGCGCGGACCGGTGCAAGCACAAGCTTGTGGGTCACGAGATAGAAACCGAGCACCGCCAGCAGGAACACCAGAAAACTGGCGCTGAGCAGGTAGACCGTATTCACGACCAGGAGCACGCCTGTGTCTTCACCCTGGCGTTCGAGCACGAGCATTCGCGTAGGCGTGCCCTCTTCATCGTGAATGACCCGGGCGTAGTGGTAGACGCGAGTCGAGCCATCGGACCTTGGTTCGATCGCGTCGTTGGTGGAATCGGGCGAGGTCGCGAACACCCGCCGCACGAGCGAGTCGTTTTCGCCAAGCAGATCGGCTTCGGGCGGCGAGATATCGCGTACTCGGATGCCACCGAGCTCGATCAGGCCGTTTTCGTTCGGATCGAGTTGCCGAGACTCCTCTTGAGCTTGGGCTTCCAGCCGGATCCAAACGTCGACGAGCCGGCGGGAGATCTCGAGCTGGCGTTCTGCGGTGAGATCGCGCATCCGCAGCCAGGGCGGGATCATGGCGATCAGAAGGATGATCGCGATCGCTCCGCCAAAGAGCAGCAGGGTCTTGTTGGCCAGCGAGATCGATCGCGGGCGGGGAAGGCGCATCACGTCAGTCTATCGTTCGATCTACGCCCGATCGGCCATAGACTCTGGGCTATGGGCTCACGCCGCGTCTATCTCGAGACCTTTGGCTGCCAGATGAACGAGCTGGATTCTGAGCTTGTGGCCGGGCAGCTGGGGGCCCTGGGCTACGAGCTCACGCCCGAGCCCGAGCAGGCCCATGTGATTCTCTACAACACGTGCTCGGTCCGAGAACAAGCCGAGCAGAAGGTCTGGAGTCGGCTTGGGGACCTGGCCCTGCGCAAGGTCGACGAGCCGAAC
>JAJDDL010000324.1 GCA_029260335.1 Phycisphaerales bacterium
GCAGCTCCTGCCCAAACGACCGGATCTCAAGGTCATCGTGACGAGCGCCACGATCGACACCAATCGCTTCAGCGAGCACTTCGGCAATGCGCCGGTTATCGAGGTTTCGGGCCGGACGTACTCGGTTGAGATGCGTTATCGCCCGCCGAGCGAGGACTTCGATGAACGCGAGCGGATCAACAAGGCGATCCTGCACGCGGTGGATGAGCTAATTGAGTTGGGCGAGGGCGATGTGCTGGTGTTCTTGCCGGGCGAGCGAGAGATTCGCGAGGCGGCCGACGCGTTGAGGCGTCATCACTTTGGGCCCGCGGGCCAGCGCACGGAGTCGATCGAGATCGTGCCCTTGTATGCCCGGCTGAGCGTAGAAGAACAACAGAAGGTGTTTCAGCCGCATCGCGGACGGCGGATCGTGATCGCAACGAACGTGGCCGAGACGAGCCTGACTGTGCCGGGGATTCGGTTTGTCGTCGACGGAGGCACGGCTCGGATCGGGCGATACAGCCATCGGACCAAGGTCCAGCGTTTGGAGATCGAGCCGATCAGTCGGGCGAGCGCGAATCAGCGAAGCGGACGGTGCGGGCGCATCGGGCCGGGCACGTGCGTGCGGCTTTATGACCAGAAGGAGTTCGAGGGCCGTCAGGAATACACCCAGCCGGAGATTCTGCGTTCGAATCTCGCGGGCGTGATTCTGCAGATGAAGTCGCTCAAGCTTGGGCGGGTGGAGCGGTTCCCGTTTGTCGAGCCGCCGGACCCGCGGATGATCCGGGAGGGGTATCGCACGCTCCATGAGCTGGGCGCGGTGGATCCTGAGGGCGAGCTGACCGACATCGGACGCCAGCTTTCCAGGCTGCCGATCGATCCGAGGATCGGGCGGATGGTGCTTGCCTCGGGCGAAGAGGATTGCGTGATGGAGGGGCTGGTGATCGCCAGTGCGCTCTCCATCCAAGACCCGCGCGATCGTCCGGCGGACAAACGCGAGCAGGCGGACGCGGCTCACGAGCCATTCCTGGATGATGACTCGGACTTCCTGACCTACATGCACCTCTGGGAGGTGTTTCATGAGCGCAAGAAGCATTTGTCACATCGCAAGCTCGCGGCGTGGTGTCGGACGCATTTTCTCTCACACGCGCGGATGCGCGAGTGGGAAGACGTGCATCGTCAGTTGCGTGAGCTCGCCGGCGAGATGGGATTGCACGCCAACAAGGAGGCGGCCGAGCCCGAGGCGATCCACCGGGCGTTACTTGCCGGGCTGATTTCCAATGTTGGGCGGGTGGACGAGGGGTATGAGTATCAAGGGACGCACGGCTCGCGTTTTCATGTGTTTCCAGGCTCGACGCTGTTCGAGGACAAGCCCCAGTGGGTGATGGCGGCGGAGTTGGTGCGCACCACGCGGCTGTATGCCCGGACGTGCGCGAAGATCCGGCCGAAGTGGATCGAGCGGTACGCCGGGCACTTGGTGACCAAGACGCATGGGCCGCCGCGCTGGGATTCGAGGCGAGCGCGGGTGGTGGCAGATGAGCGGGTGAGTCTGTATGGCCTGGAGATCGTGCCGAAGCGGGAGGTGCACTATGGGCCGATCAACGCCGAGATCGCGCGCGAGGTGTTCATACACAATGCGTTGGTGGAGAACGATCTGCGGACACGGGCGCCGTTCATGCGTCACAACAAGCGATTGATCGAGCAGATCGCGAGGTTGGAGGATCGGTTGCGTCGGCGGGATCTGCTCGCCGAGCGCACACAGAGGTATAAGTTCTTCGATCGCGTGATTCCCGGGGATGTGTTCACGGGGGCCGAGTTCGAGCGGTGGCGGAAGATCGCCGAGCGCAAGGACCCGGAGATTCTGTTCCTGAGCGAGGACGATGTGCTCGCGTCGACGCCGAGCGGAGACGAGCTGCGCCGGTTTCCCGAGAAGATCCGGGTCAACGGATCGACGTTGCCGGTGAAGTATCGGTTTGAGCCCGATGCGGGTGATGACGGGGTGACGGTCACGGTGCCGGCTGACGCGTTCACGTCGCTCGAGCCTCAGATCTCGGATTGGTCGATCCCGGGGTTGGTGCGCGAGAAGGTGATCGATCTGATCCGGACCTTGCCCAAGGACTATCGCAAGCAGATTGGTCCGGTGCCGGAGTTTGTAGACTTGTTTCTCAAGAGCGAGCCTCGGCCGGATCTGGCGATCTCTGAAACCCTCACGGCGTTCATCTTGCAGCAGACGGGCACGCGCGTGCCCGACAGCGCGTGGATGCCTGTGGGAGTCGCAAGCCATCTGCGGATCAACTACCGGGTGGTGGATGAGGCGGGCAACCTGCTGGCGATGAGCCGGGATCCTGGGGAGATCCGCCGAGCGGTGCGCAAGCATCGGGGGGATCGGACGGGGGATTTGTTTGATGAGCGGTTCGATCGCGATGGGTTGGTGGCCTGGGATTTCGGGGAGTTGCCCAAGTCGATCGATGTCGAGCGGGGCGGGGTGACTGCGGCGGCGTATCCCGCGCTTCTGATCCGAGCGGGTGGGGTGGGGCTTGGCTTGGTGGAGGACGCGGTTGATGCTGAGCGGCATCATCGCCAGGCGGTCGTTTCGCTGCTGATGATCGTTGCACGAGCGGACCTGCAGAAGCTCACGAAGGGCCTGCCGGATCTGGATGAGCTCGGCCTGCTATACGCGGCGGTGGGGTCTGCCGAGGAGATGCGCGAGGACGCGTTGCGGCTGATTGTTGAGCACGCAGCATTGGATGGACGGGAGACGCCCCGGACTCCCGAAGCGTTTGACGAGTGCGTGGACGCGTTGTGGGCGGGGTTCAGTGCGTCGAGGGCCGAGGTCGTTCCGGTGCTTCGGTCCATACTGAAACGCAGGCACGATGTCGCATTGGAACTGGATCGCGATCGTCCCGGCGCCTGGCAACTGGCGCTGCGCGATCTGCGCGCTCAGTTCAATGCTCTGATGCCCGCACGCTTCTGTCGGGGGCGTTCACTCGAGTTGCTCCGCCAGTTCTCCAGATATCTCGGCGGCATGTCGACGAGGCTCACCAAGCTTGCGCGGGGTGGGTTCGAGCGCGATCGCCGGGCGATGGAAGAGCTCTCGACCGTTCTGCTCGCGTACGAAGGCCTGCGCAAGCAAGACGATGCGACCCCGGCGTTCGCTCGCTCGATGTTGGACCTGCGTTGGCGGGTCGAAGAACTGCGAGTCTCGCTCTTTGCCCAAGAGTTGGGCACGCGCGATCCGGTGTCGGTCAAGCGGGTGTTGCGCGAGATCGAACGCGCGATGCCTGTGTAGCGATGCGTCCACGCGTAGTTATCCAGTTTTCTCCAGAGGAGAAAAACGGCCCTTCGATCGATCTGGACCGGAGGGCCGCTCACGAGAGAGAGGAGGCTTCGTTGTGCAAGCATCCTCGCAGACGCCAGCGGGTTTATGATAACTGGATCTTCACGGAGGCCTTGGAGCTTGGATCCCTGTCGGCTGCCTGGACGGAACTCACGGATTGATGGGCAGATGGGATCAGATGAAGCCGGTGATCTGGTAGACTAGCAACGTCTCCTGTGGGTGTTCGTGATGAATGTTCTCCTGTTGATTGATGAAGACTTTGCGGCGCGCGAGCGATCGATGCTTCGGCGTGTCGAGGTGGGACTCGCCGACGAGGGCGTTTCGGTGCTCCATGCCTTGCCTCAGGGCAGGCGGAGTGAAGAGAGCATGCTCGCGGCTCGGGTGGTGACCTTTGCGCCCGACAGGCTTGGCTGGACCAGCCGCACGCGCACACGGACGTTTCTGACGCAGATCGAAGAGCGGTACCCAGGCGAGCTCGCTCAGGGCGTGGACGTCGTGCATGTGCTCGGTCGGCGATGGTGGAGCTTTGGCGCTTCGGTCGCTAGAGAGATGGACGCGGGGTTGGTGCTCGAGATCTGGCGATCGGCGTCCATCGAGCGAGCCGCGGCTATGAGCGGGAAGCACCCGACGGCGCTGCTTGCCTCGGATCCTGCGATCCATAAGAACATGATCAAGGCGGGGCTCGGAGAGCTCTCCAAGCCCGCGTCGTGGGGGGTGCACGCGCTGCACGCGCCGAATGCGATCCTGCCGAGCGATCGCCCGGCGAGCGTGATGGTCATGGGTCCGCGAGGCGATCTCGGCGCGGTCGAGCGAGCCCTTCGCGGGCTTGCCGAGGCTTCGAAGGAACACGAGCTGCTTGTCTTTGTCGACGCGAGCCTTGCGCCGAAGACCCATATCTGGCGTTGTGCCCGCGACGTGGGGTTGCTTGAGTGTCTGTCGATTATTGAAGACATGGAGGGCGAACGGGAACTCGTGCTCGCGGGGGATCTGTTGGTCTTGCCCTCACCAGACGGAGAGAACCGTTCGATCGTGCTGGACGCGATGGGCCACGGCATGCTTGTTGTTTCCCCCAAGGAGCCGGCGATCGAGCCGCTATCGGATCCTGCGATCGCGACGTTGCTTCGCGACTCAAGCGAAGAGTCCTGGGCCAATGCGTTTAGGGGGGCGTTCGCGGATTCAGAGGCCTCGCGCAACCTCGGCAAAGCGGCGTGGGAGTTTGTGCGCGAACGCCGCAAGGGTTCGCAGCACGTGGTGGCGATCATCGACGCGTACGAGTGGCTGACATCGAACGAGCCTTTGCCGTTCAACCCGTAGACCGGACGAGTTGGTGCCGTGGTTTGAAGAGCCTTGGCGACGAAAGCCACGCGAGTTGTCTTGCGTAACGCGTTGTCTCTGATCATGGAATGCCACGAGCGCGCTCGGCGTGGCCTTCGCTCGAAGGCTCGCTCAGACGCGCATCACCGTTGAGTTGCGTGTTCTCGGCCTACGGAATAGCCATGGTCGGCGATGCCTTGGGTGCATCATCCTTGTCGAACTCGTCCGATAGTGGCACGCCGGACGCCTTATGAAGCAACCAAGTTGCACGATCCGTCGGTGCATCTGTGGTTTTGCTTGAGCCGCCTCAAGTTCCCTGGCAAACTGAACTGCAGAACCCTGGGATCCAGCCCGGGGTGTGAGCAAGAAAGAGAGGATCAGAAATGTTGACCGCCGCCCTCGCGCTCTCGACGATGAGCGCAACCGCACAGTTTCAGTACCTTGGATATGGCCATGATGACGATCGCACGCTCGCGACCCAGGCACCATACGTGCACAACGTCGCGATAACCGGCGCGTGGCACAACGAGATCGGTCGTGAGTACCAGG
>JAJDDL010000325.1 GCA_029260335.1 Phycisphaerales bacterium
GCGCGCCTTGTACTTTCCCGCCTGCTCGGTGATCTCGTGGATCATCATGGCTCAATGCCCTCGGCCCCTGGGGCCCGCATGTATCCGGCCCCAAAGGGCCCGAAATGAAATCAGTCTTTGCTCGTCTCAGGGGCAGCATCCGCGCCACCCTCTGCCGGAGGCTCTGCAACCGCAACGCCCCCACTCGAATCCTCGCTCCCACCCTCGCTCGCGCCTTCGACCTTCTTCTTCGCGGTCGTCGAAACCATGAATCGCGAGCCCGCCTCGATCTTCTCAGCGGTCTCGGTCTTCTCCAGCTCCACACCGCGCAACTCCGCAAACGTCGCGGCGGGCTTGATATTCTCAAGCCCCTCAAACACGGCCTTGACCACGTTCATGCTCGTCGTCGAGCCGAAGCACTTGGTCAAACAATCGGTCACGCCTGCCATCTCGAGCACGGCGCGAACGGTCGTGCCCGCCACCACGCCCGTACCAGGCGAAGCCGGGATCATCTTGACCTTCGCGGTCAGATTCCGACCGAGCACCTCGTGGGGAATCGTCGTCCCCTCAAGCGAAACGCTCTTCACGTTCTGCTTCGCCTTCTTGTTCGCCTTCTCGATCGCGCTGGGCACGTCCTTGGCCTTGGCATAGCCATAGCCCACCCGGCCGCGCCGATCGCCAACGACGACGAGCGCGCCGAAGCTGAACCGACGACCACCCTTCACCGTTGCCGCGGTGCGATAGATATTCAGCGTGTGGGAGTCCAAGCCGCTCTCGTCGCGACGGTCGTCTTTGCGTTCGTTTCGTCTAGCCATTGTTTCCTCTAGAACTTCAGTCCGCCCTCGCGGGCTGCGTCACCCAGGGC
The DNA here is from genome assembly GCA_029260335.1 of Phycisphaerales bacterium. GTDB lineage: Bacteria > Planctomycetota > Phycisphaerae > Phycisphaerales > UBA1924 > S146-42. The sequence continues at coordinate 845 of JAJDDL010000325.1, forward strand.
CTTCACACGCCCGTGATAGGCGAATCCGCCGCGATCAAACGCGACCTGCTCCACGCCCGCGGCCTTCGCACGCTCGGCGATCGCCTTGCCCACGGCGGCGGCCGCCTGGGTATTACCGGTATTGTCCAACTTCAATGCGCCATCCCGGCTCGATGCCGCCGCGAGCGTCCGCCCCGACATGTCATCGATCACCTGGGCATAGATGTGGCTCAGCGAACGGAACACCGTCAAACGCGGACGCGAGCTCGTGCCGCTCACACGCCGACGAATGCCGACCTTCCGCCGATGCCGTCGCCTGGTCTTGAGTTTCTGTCTATCCATCGAATCCAACCTCCGCCGCGGCTATCCCCCGCAGCACCTTCTCAATCAAGCACCGAACTGCTTGCCCTGCTTGCGCTTCACGACCTCGTCGTCATACCGGATGCCCTTGCCGTTGTAAGGCTCGGGCGGACGCTGAGAACGAATCTTCGCCGCGAACTGGCCGATCGCCTGCTTATCTGCGCTCTGCAGCGTGATGTCCTGCTTCACCGCCGTGACCGCGACTCCCTCCGGAATCGGCAGCTTCACCGGATGGGCAAAGCCGAGATTCAACTCCAGGTTCTGGCCCGCCACGCTTCCGTTCCAGCCAACACCCTCGATCTTGAGCTTCTTCTCATAGCCGTTGGCTACGCCAAAGACCATGTTCTGCACGATCGAACGCGTCGTCCCCCAAAGGGTCTTCGCGCCGCGGCTGTTCTCATCACCCTCGGGCACCGTGCACACGATCGCACGATCATCCTCGCTCCACGCCACCAGCACCTCGGCGCGATGCGTGAAGCTCAGCTTGCCCTTGGGACCTTCAACCTCGACCGCGCGGTCCTGGACCGACACCTTCACGTTCGAGGGGACCTCAACTGGTCGCTTACCGACTCGAGACATGCCAACACTCCTCTTCCCGCGTCAAACGACGGTGCAAAGCACCTCGCCACCGACACGCTTGGTCCGGCACGCACGATCACTCAGAACGCCCGAACTCGTCGACACGATCGCAATCCCAAGGCCCTGCAATGGCCTCGGCAGATCGTCCACCTTTCGATACACGCGGCATCCGGGCTTGCTCACCCGATCAACCCGATTGAGCACCATCTCACCCTTGGGGCCGTACTTCAGGTGCACACGGAGAAGCCCCTGGTGACCGTTGTCGATCACGTCGAAGCTGTTGATGTAGCCCTCGTCGCGCAGGACACCTGCCACGCCGCGGTTTACCTTGCTGTTCATGCATTCGACTTCCTTCGCACGGTTTCGCACCGCGTTCCGGACTCTCGTCAGCATGTCGGCGACTGGATCGCTCAATGCCATCGCATCTGTTCCTTATCAGTTCCCAACTCGCTCGATCCCAAACTCACCAGCTCGCCTTACGCATCCCCGGAATCTTGCCCTGGAGCGCGAGCTCCCGGAGCATGATCCGGCTCAGCCGAAACTTGCGGTAATAACCCCGCGCACGCCCCGTCAACTCGCACCGGCGCACCTTGCGAGAGCTGTACTTCGGCGTCCGCCTGCTCTTGGCGATTTGACACTTGCTCGCCATCAGCGTCCCTCCTCGTCCAGCTTCTCGAACGGCATGCCCAACGACTCGAGCGCAAACTCGCTCCGGGCCTTGTCCGAGTTCTTGAACGACAGATTGATGTTCATGCCGTGGGTGAAGTTCACCTCGGCCATGTTGATCTCCGGGAACACGCCCTGCTCGTTCAAACCAAACGAGTAGTTGCCCGCCCCGTCGAAACCCTTGCGGCTCAAGCCGCGGAAGTCCTTGATTCGCGGCGTCGCCAGGTGGATCAGCCGATCCAGGAAGTGCCACATGCGATCCCGCCGAAGCGTGACCTTGTACGCAGTGGGATACCCCTCGCGAACCTTGAAGTTCGACACCGACTTCTTCGCGTGAATCAGCACCGGCTTCTGGCCCGAGATCTGCCGGAGCGTCGCCGCCACGGTGTCGTTCACGCTCGCGGGAACCTTGGTGCCGTCGAGGTGACGGCCCATGTTCACGTTGATCGTGATCTTCTCGAGCTTGGGCCGAGCGTTGCGGTTGCTGATCCCGAACTTCTCGTCGATTTTGGGCGCGACGTCGTCAACATACGTCTTGCTCAATCTCGGCGCGGGCGCGGGGGTCGCGTCGACCTGCTCGCCCTTCTTTTTCTTGTCCTTCGCCATCGCTTTCAGTCCTCTGCTCGACGCGGGCTCAGCCCACGTGTTATTCAGCCGCGAGCCTCACGGAGAGTGCCGAGCACCTTGCCGCCGCGTACCGCAATGCGCACCTTGCTGCCGTCATCGCGCGTCTCAAACCGCACCCGCGTCGCCCGACCATCAACCACCGGGCTGACGTTGGACATGTGAAGCGGAGCTTCCTTCGTGATCACCGAGCCCTTCGGATTGACCCGCGTCGGCTTCACGTGCTTGGTCCGCAGATTGATCCCCTTGACAAGAACCTTGTCGCTCTTGGGAATCACCCGCATCACCTCGCCGACCTTGCCCTTGTGATCACCGGACGTGATCATCACCTGGTCGCCCTTGCGAACATGCGCTGCCATCACACCACCTCCGACGCGAGCGACACGATCTTCATGTAGTTCTGCTCGCGAAGCTCACGGGCCACCGGCCCAAAGATCCGCGTGCCCTTGGGGTTGCCCTCGTCATTCAAGAGCACCACCGCGCTGCGATCGAACTTGACATGCGATCCATCGGCCCGACGCGTGTTCCTCGCCGTCCGCACCACCACCGCCTTGGACATATCCCCGGACTTGATCTCCGAGCCCGGCAACGCCTTCTTCACACTGATGAGGACCTTGTCGCCCACACCCGCGGTCTTGCGCGTAAACCCACCCGAACGGGTCGAGCCGCCGTAGACGCGGATCACGTAGGCGATCTTCGCCCCCGAGTTGTCCGCGACCTCGCATCTTGATTCTTGTTGCAGCATCGCCGAAATCCTTCTAACCGCTTATTCGCCTCAGTCCAACCGCAACGCCGAGCGCTGCTCCACTACCCGCACCAGCTTCCAGTTCTTGGTCTTGCTGATGGGCCGACAAGGCGCCACCTCAACAACGTCGCCCGTATGGCTCTCGTTGCCCTCGTCGTGGATGTTGAGCACCGTCCGGCGCTTGATGTACTTGCCGTACTTGGGGTGCTTGGCCAGGTAGTTGATGACCACCTTGCGCGTCTTGTCGCGCGACTCGGATTCGACCGTGCCGACCCGAGCGCCCTTGATCTTGTCTGCCGTTGCGTTCTCGCTCATGCGTCCATCCCGGGGGCCAACGCCCGCCTCAAATCGCTCACGCCGTTTCCTGGCTCATGTTCCGCGCCGTCAGCAGGCGGGCGATGTCCTTGCGAAGGCTCTTGAAGCCCATCGTGTTCTGTACCTTCTCACTCACCGTCTGCTGATGCAGCTCAAAGAGCTTCATCCGCAAACGCTTCAGCTCGATCCCGATCTCTTCTTCGCTCAGCTTCCGAGCTTCTTTACCGGTCATCGTCGAACTCCTACCCAAACCAACCAACAAGCCTCAGACCGAAACACGCCGCTTCACAAACCGGCACCGGATCGGCATCTTCATCGCCACCCGCGCGAACGCCTGCTTCGCAACGTCCTCATCCACACCGGCGATCTCATAGAGCATCGTCCCGGGCTTCACGCGTGCGGCCCAGAAATCGATGTCCGCCTTGCCCTTACCCATGCGCTGTTCCAGAGGCTTCTTGCTCACCGGCTTATCGGGAAACACCCGGATAAACAGCTTGCCCTCGCGCTTCATCATCTGACCCGCAGCCATACGACCCGCCTCGATGCAGTTGCTCTTCAGCCAGCAACCCTCCATCGCCTGCAGCCCGTAATCACCGAAGGCCACGAAGTTGCCCTTGGTCGCCTTGCGGTCACGCGCACGCCGCATCTCTTTGCGGAACTTGGTTCGCTTGGGAATCTTATAAGGAGGCATCGGTCAAACTCCATCAATCGCAAATCACACTCGAAATCAGCGACGCCCACGGGCCCGCATACTCCGATCCGGCGCAACATCGTCCTGCTGGCCTTCCTCAAACAGGCCCTTGAAGAGCCAAACCTTCACGCCGAGCACGCCGTAGCTCGCAACCGCCTTGGCAAACCCGTACTGCACGTTTGCCTGCAGCGTGCTCAAGGGCAACGCCCCCAAACGCACATCAAACCTGCGGCTCATCTCCGCGCCACCCAGCCGCCCGGAGATCTGGATCTTCACGCCCCGAGCACCGGCCTGCATGCAGCTCTCCGCACGCATCTTCACGATCCGACGGAAGCTCGCCCGCCTGGTCAACTGCTCGGCAATCCCTTCGGCAACCAGCTGCGCATCCATATCGGGGTTCTTGATCTCCACGATCGAAATGCTCACCTTGCGGCCGGTCATGTACTGCAGCGTCTCAGTCATCCGCTCGACCTCGGCGCCCTTGGGACCGATCACCAGGCCGGGCCTGGCGGTCTTCACGATGACCTTCAGCTCTTCACGCGTCCGCTCGATGTGGATGTCGCTCACCGCCGCGTTCGGCGGCGTGCGGTTCAATCGCTGATCCAGCAACTTGCGAATCTTCTGATCCTCGATCAACAGCTCGCCGTACAACGCCTTCGGTGCGTACCAACGACTGCGATGGGTCTCGGTGATTCCAAGCCGGAATCCAAATGGGTGGGTCTTCTGGCCCATCAGGCGCGCTCCTCGAGTCCAACCGTGATGTGGCTGGTCTGTTTAATAATCGGGTGGGCCCGTCCACGGTCCTTCGGGCGGAACCGCTTGATCTGTGGCCCCTCATTCACGCGGCTCTCGACCACCACAAGCTTCTCGTCATCCGCATCCGCCTGCAGCGCCTCGTCATATGCCGCCCGCAGGCACTTGCGCACATTCGTCGCCGCACGCTTGGGGCTGAACTGGAGCAACTCGTCGGCATCCTTAAAGCTCTTGCCGCGAATCAGATCCGCGACCAACCGAGCCTTCTGGGTGCTGCCCCGGTGCGTCTTCACCTCGCTGGTGAATCTCGCGATCGTGCGAGGCTCCACGCCCATCGCCTGGGCGAGCCGGGCGATATCCGAGCTCTTGCAGCGCGGATGATCGTTGTCACGCATCCAGTTCCGCACGGCGGTCAACGTCCGCTTGCCCGTTAGACCCGTGCGATCGACGGCACGCGCGAGATCTTCCTCGCTCACGCCCATCTCTTTCGCGGACTTCTTTAGTTTGCTGCCTTGAATCCTCACGGCTGATTCCTCAACTCAAGTACTACCGGGGTCTGCCCTTGCCAAGCTCACTCTGCAACCGGATCACCCGGACTTGATGCCTTCCTTCTTGTTCGT
>JAJDDL010000326.1 GCA_029260335.1 Phycisphaerales bacterium
CACCCTTGTTCACATCGAAGCCCTGCGTCTCGGGAAAGTGCGACTCAGGCCCGAGATGCCACTTCCCCGCAAAGAACGTCGCATACCCCGCTTCGCGCAGCATCTCGGCGATCGTCACTTCCTCGTGCGCCATCCGATCCGCATACGCCGCGGGCAAGAAGGCCGTATCCCGGCCCCACTTCTCGGGCTGATTCCCGCCGCCCGGCCCGATGTAATCGGTCACCTGACACCGCTGCGGATACCGCCCAGTCAACAACGCCGCCCGGCTTGGGCTGCACACCTGACACGCCGCGTACGCGTTGTCGAAGCGCACGCCCATATCGGCAAGCCGCTGGATGTTGGGTGTGTCGTAGAACGTCTCGGGGTTGTTTGCCGACACGTCTGCCCATCCAAGGTCATCGACGACAATCACCACGACGTTTGGCGGACGATCTGGGCCTCTCTGACCGAACGCAAGCGGCGGACACGCGAAGATCGCAAGAACGAAGAAGCACGTCAGGACATGTCGCTTCGGCATCGGCCCATTATGGAGCATGCCCGCTCAACATGCAACGGCCAAAGGAGGCCCTGGCGCAAGCCTGGGCTTCAGGAGCTTTGAAACCAAACTCAGCCGTCGTACGTCCAACAAGCCCAGGCTCGCGCCAGGGCCTCTTTTCACCGCGCTCTACGGCTGCTTCACCCACGCCGCCTCATACACGTTGATAAACGTCGGCGCAATGCGATACCCCGCCGGCGCAAGCTCCATCGCAAACCCAATCCCCGCCGGAGCCGTCTCTCGACGTCCGTTGTTGATCGTCCGCCCCTCGCGCACGCCCAACGCGACGACATCGAACGACACAAACTCGCTCAACTCCCGATCAAACCGGGCACTACCCAACACCTCAGTCACGATCGAATGCGGATCTTCCCGTCCCGGCTTCCAGTAGTTCTCCCCCATCAACCAAGGCCCCAACGCGATGGACTCGGTCCACCCGGTGACTCTCAAGGAGACAACATCCCCTTCGATCCCGATCACCTCGCTCGTCAGATTCCCATTCACCTCCGAAGACGCGTACGGAATCGTCTGCCCCCGCACGTTGTCGACCAGATGAAACCGCGCCATCCGCTCGACAACGAACCCAGGTACCTCCCGCCGTGCGCCAACCTCAATCTTCTCCGGCAACCACGCCCGCGCCTCCTCGCGCGTGAACCACACCGGATCACGATTGTGCCGCACCCCTCGCTCTTCGCTTGGATCAAGCGACGCAGGCAAATCCCGCGCCGTGCGCATCAGCACCAGCCCACCTTCGGGATAACTGTGCTCCCAACGATGGGCTGCGGTCAACTCCGCATCGGTGCCCAACCGCCGCTCGCTCTCATCGAGCTCCTCCCACTTCAGCAGCGCCGCCTCCATCATCTTCTTCACCTGCGCCGGGTTGTTCGAGTTCAAGCGCCCGAGCAACAACCCGCTCGGCGCAAACACGTACGTCCCTTGCATCGTCCCCCGGCTCGGCTCGTCACTGCCCCGCACCGACCGCCGAAAGAAGACACAATCCGCGTCCGCATCGGTCTGCAGTCGCCAGACCTCGTCCGCCACGGGCACAAACTGCTGCGCCAGCTCAATCACCGATTCATCAGACCAGACAGACCGTCGGCCAACCACGCCATTGCCTCACGTACAGCCCATCGGATGCCCGTTCATCGCCCAGAAGAGCATCGGCTTGCCCGCATCGCTCGCGGCAATCATCCCCTGAGCAAACGTGCTCTGCCAAGGGATCTCCATCCACCGCAGCTCGCTCGGCTGCGCCCGGATGTGATCTCGCCACGCGTCGATGGAATCCTCATTCAACGCCGCTCGCACGGTCGCGATGTCCGGCTGGCGTGAACTCTCCGCGGTCGGCCGCTCCGCTGGCAAGGCACCTGCCGAACCGAGCAAACCACCGGTTACAACTAGCAATGAACTCAACATGCCCGCATGGTAACGCGGCTCCACCGCCAACACCAGACTCCCCTCGGTAGTACCGGCTTCCAGCCGGTAGGCATAAACACGACACCCTTATCCCCAGCCACACTCACTTCTGGTACGCTTCCATGCGTGAGCAAGTCCTTCCGCACTCTCGCGATCTTCGTCCTCCTCTACATGCTCACCTGCGCCACCTTCGCAATCATCCGAGGCAACCAAGAGTTCATCTTCTACACCATCACCATGCTCATCATGATCGCCGCCCTGCTCGCGATCCATGCACGCGTCCACTTCACCATGCCCGTGCTCTGGGCCCTGGCGCTCTGGGGCCTGTTCCACCTCGCAGGCGGGCTCGTGCCCGTCAACAACTTGGTCCTCTACAGCTACTGGCTCCTCGACTTCGGCACCTTCGGCGTCCGCTACGACCACGCCATCCACGCCTACGGCTTCGCCACCGCAACCTGCGCATCCTGGCAAGCACTCGCCGCAGCCATGACCCGAGCACAAAGCGACGGGTGCCATGGCCGCTGCTCTGAGCGGCTATGCGAAGCCCAGGAACCGAACGATCAACCAGAATCCCAACCCAACGACGCCCCCAACACTAAACCCCGCGTCACCCTCGGCATCGCCATCGCCCTCATCTTCATGGGCACAGGCCTCGGCGCACTCAACGAGGTCATCGAGTTCGCCGCCACCAAGCTCCTGCCCAACACCAACGTCGGCGGCTACGAGAACACGGCGTGGGACCTGGTCAGCAACCTCACCGGCGCGACATTCGCCGCGTGCCTGCTCGCGTTCAACTCGCGCCGAGAAGCAGCCCGTTCCAAGCCGACGTCTTGACCATTCTCGCCCGCCTCAGACGGCTCGCCTAGCGATTCTCCCCCTGTTTCAAAGGACCTCGCGCGTTGAACTGCACACCTCGGCTTTCGTTACACTGAGAACTCGGCTCGCACACACTCATTCCAACTCGGGGGTACTGAAATGGACATGCTGCTCGATCTCTGGCTCGCCATCCTTCTCGCGACCGTCGCGAGCTGGTTCGCCTCGGCGATCTTCTGGATGGTCCTGCCCCATCACGTCAAAGACATGGGCCCGCTCCCCGATGAGGACGCCTTGATCGCCGCGCTCAAGAGCCAAGGCGTCAAGCCCGGCAGCTACAGCTTCCCGTACTGCGCCGACAAGGCGTCGTGGAAGGATGAGGAGCTCATGCGCAAGTGGAAGGAAGGCCCGTCGGGATTCATGACCGTCATGGGCAAGATGAACATGGGCCGCAACATGGGCCT
>JAJDDL010000327.1 GCA_029260335.1 Phycisphaerales bacterium
GCCATGAGGAAGAAGACCTCCATGCGGAAGAGATGGATGAGCCAGAATCCGGTGTCGAATATGGGGCTGGACGCCTTATCGTCGGCGGGCCACACTGGCCAGACGACGGTCATGTAGGCCATCATGGCGTGCAGGGCGATGCCCAGGAGCATGGCGATCGCACGGAGGGCGTCCATCGCGTGCAGTCGTTCATTGTTGGTCGGATCGATCATCCAGCTCCCGAAGTCTGGATGGTAGTTCGGTCGGTGCCGGGAGTGGTTGGTGCGGCCTGTGTTCGTCGGTCGTTCTCGTGCGATTGGGGCGGAGTCCCCGACACACCCTGAGAGCCTGTTTTTTGTGCCGAGGCGCTACGCTTGGGCCATGACGAGCACTGATCGGCGTTTGGCGTTGCGGGTCGTGACGATGCCCAGGGATACGAATCAGTACGGCACCATCTTTGGGGGGGTCGTGCTCAGCTATATCGACCAGGCGGGATTTGTCGAATGTCGCCGGCATGGGCGGCACCGCTGGGTGACCGCGTCGATGGATCGCGTGGACTTCCACGCGCCGGTGCATCTGGGTGACATCGTGAGTTTCTATACCTGTGCGGAGCGCAAGGGGACCAAGAGCATCACGGTGCGGGTGGAGGTGGAAGCCGAGCGTTACACGTCACAGGAGTGTGTGCAAGTGACCGAGGCGATGATCACATTGGTGAGTGTGGATGGTGAGGGCAAGCCGATTGCGTTTGCGAGTCCGCCAACAGTGGAGGACGAATGAAGAGGATCAAACACGGAGGGCCACAGAGGTCCACGGAGGATGAATCACCTCAGAGGCACAGAGTGCACAGAGGGGAGATTGGGTGGGATGTTCGAATCTTGGGATTGATGTGGGAGCGAGGACGTTGACGATTCGTTTTTCCTGCTCAAGGTGTTGCTATGAGCGGATTTGATTCGCGGAAGCTGCGCGCGGGTGTGGAGCGGCCGGCACGTCTGTGTGTGATGATCTCGGGCGGGGGGCGGACGCTTTGTAATATCCATGACCTGATCGAGTCGGGCGGTTTGGGTGCGAGGATTGAGTTGGTGATCGCGTCGCGCGCGTGCAAGGGGATCGAACGTGCGCAGGCGTTGGGGTATGAGCCGGTGATCGAGCGTGGGCGGATCGTCCGCGAGCGGCTTGGGGCCATGCTCGAAGAGCGGCAGATCGATTGGGTGGTGCTGGCGGGGTATCTGCAGTTGGTGGAGATTCCGCTTGGGTATGAGCAGCGGGTGGTGAATATCCATCCGGCGCTGTTGCCGCGATTTGGTGGGACGGGGATGTTTGGGGACAAGGTGCACGCGGCGGTGCTGGCCAGCGGCGATCCGCTCAGCGGGTGCACCGTGCATCTGTGTGACGGGGAGTATGACCGTGGGCCGATCGTGGTGCAGCGGACGTGCCCGGTGTTGGCGACAGATACGGTGGAAACGCTGGGGGCACGGGTGTTTGGGCTGGAGGGAGATGCGTACGCGGCGGCGTTGCGGTTGTTGGTGGGGTAGTGGGGTGATGAATCGCGACTGCGCCGGCTCGGAGTATCAACCGGTCAGGGCATCAACCGCTCAGGGCAGCGGTCGATGGCACGGGATCGGACGCAACTGGGGTTGGCGTGGGGCGTATTGGATGGGGATGCATGTGAGATTTGAGACTGGTGGACGCGAGCGGAGGGCGTTGCGAAATGCTCCGTCTTGGGCTCCTTCCGTGCGTCGCGCTGCGGCGGTGGTGGGGGCGGCCGCGGCGTGCTCGCTCTTTGCGGGGTCGGCCTTGGCGCAGGACGATCCGCCGCGGAATGAACTGCAGGAGGCGCTGGATCGAAGGGCGGATTCGACGCGTCTCCAGGAGCGGGCGGTCGCGGCGTTCGAGGCCGGGGACGTGGATGCGGCGATCGCGCTGCTCCAAGAGCAGCTTGCGTTAGAGCCTGCCAATGCGCTGGCGATGTACAACCTCGCGTGTGTGCGATGCGTGAATGGAGAGCGGGAGGAATCGCTTGAGCTGCTCAAGAGCGCGATCGAGCATGGGTTTGTGGACTTTGAGCAGATGCGTCGGGATCCGAACCTGGTGGACCTGCGCGAGACGGATCTGTTTCAGCAGATCCTGGCGCAGCGGACGCCGATTCTGGACGCCGCGGGGAATGCGCACTTTGAGGGTGTCCAGGGCAAGTACGGCCGGAAGTATGTGTACGACGTGGATGATGCGCTCAAGGTGAACTTTGCGAGCGCGTACGACCAGACCACGCTGGATGCGGCGAAGGTGGAGTTGCGCCAGATCACCGATTGGGCGCTGGAAGAGCTGTTCACGGATCTGAACGAGCCGCCGATGCGCAAGGTCGACCCGTGGGTTGTGGTGGTGCTGCCGAGCGAGCGGGATTTTCGGGCGTGGGCGATCGCGACACATGGTCCTGCGTCGGTGACGAGCGAGTTCAGCCGGATCGGCGGTGCGTACAACCACAATCGCAAGGAACTCGTCGCGATGGATCTGGGCGGGACTCTCCGGCACGAGTTCTTGCATGTGTTGCATTGGCGGAGCAATATGCGGCTGGCGCAGGGGCATCCGGTGTGGATCCAGGAGGGGCTCTGCAGTCTGGTGGAAGACTATGACATGCGTCGGGGCAAGCTTGTGCCCGTTGCGAGTTGGCGGACGAACACGGTCATCAATCAGAATCGAGGCAGGCGGGTGATGGATATCGCCGAGCTTGCGAAGATGGATCGGCACACGTTCAACAATCGGCAGCCGTTGGCGAACTACGCGGTGGCGCGGGCGGTCTTCTTGTACCTATATCAACGAGGGATGCTGAGCGAGTGGTATCAGCACTACACGGCGAACTACTTGGAGGATCCGAGTGGGGTTGCGGCGATCGAGGCGGTGCTTGGCAAGCCGATCGATGAGGTGCAGGACGACTTCGAGGATTGGATCGGGGGGCTGGATCGGGTCGCCGAGGCCAGTAGCGACGGGAGAGTCAAGGGGCTTGAGGTCACGCTCGGCGTGGAGGTAGATCCGGGCCAGGGCGAGGGGCCGATCGTGACGCGTGTGAATGGGCAGGCGCGGTCGTCGGGGATCCGACCTCGGGATGTGATCACGGCGATCAATGGCCGGCCTACGCGGGACATGAACGACTTTGTGCGCGTGCTCAGCGCGTACAGGGCGCTGGAGAAGGTCGAACTCAGCGTGCGGCGGCGCGCGGCCCATCTGACGCTTGAGGCGATGGTGGTGGGTAAGTGAGATGCGTGCGTGAGTCGGCAGGCTCCGCCGTCTCGGATTCGCCCTCTTGATGGAGACACCGCGATTGGTGCGCGGGCGATGTGACACGCTTGTTCGCCCACAAAGAAAAAGGCCCAGCGACTTATGGTCGCTGGGCCCGGGTAGTCTTGATTTGAGATCTCAGATCTCAGATCGTGCTCTGTCTGGCTTAGCCGCCTCCGCCGGGGTCATCGGAACGGACGATGC
>JAJDDL010000328.1 GCA_029260335.1 Phycisphaerales bacterium
GGCGCAAGCCTGAGCTCCAGTTGCGTTCGCATCACCAGCTACGCGCGAAAGTCCCCAAAGCCCAGGCTTGCGCAGGGCCTCCTTTGCCTCACCACACCGCACGCGTCTGTGCTACACCATCCGCATCACACTTACCGCCGGGTACAACCCCGCCACGCCCTCCCTCGGCAGCACACGCGGCGCATACGTCATGTTCAAAGGCTGCAACCGAATCATCTCTTCATCATCCGGCCCGCGCTCATAAAACACGCGCTTGAACGTCGACGTGTGATCCGGTTCCAAGCGACAAAAGCAATCCTTGCCCTCGCTCGCATCACGCGCTGGACTGAAGATGACGATGTCACCCTCGCGATAGTCAGGGCTCATCGAGTCGCCGACCACGCGCGCCCCGAACGCGTCGGGATCGCTCAGATCCGGACACCGTACGTACTCATCTGCGATCCGCGCCGGATACCCAAGGTCGGTGAACTCCGCGGGATACCCCGCCGCGACCGAGTTGATCACCGGCACTTCTAAAGGCAACCCCACCGGCTCGGGCGTGCTGCCCGGATCGATCCCTTGAATCAGCGATTGGAGCGTGCCCTCGCGATACGCCTTGTCGAGATCGCCCGCTTGGAGCAAGTCAGACAACCTGCGATCGCGCTGCGCGTAGTCCTGGAGCTTTTTGCGAATGGTCTCGGGCGTGCGCTGGAATCGGGCGAGTTCGAGCAGCTCTCCGGGCTCGAGCATCAGCGCCCGCTCGGCCGCGATCAACAAGTCCTCGCTCGGCGGCGGCTTCTTGGCCGTCTCTATCAAAGAGAGGTAGGACCGCGCACAACCCACGGCCTCTGCCAAACGCGCGAGCGATATGCCCAATTCCTGGCGTCGCTCGCGGATTTTCGTGCCCAGTTTGCTGTGCATGACCGTCCCTCGTCCGCTGATTCATGACTATACCAAACAAACACCTTGTAATCTAGTTTCTTTTTGGTAAACTACTGCGGATTTGTCCTTCTTGAAGTAGGGGCGCGGCCGGGTGGCTCGGAGCAGGGCCAAAACGAATGGAAAGGGACACGATGGCCATCGATCTGAGGCGGCGGGTGGAGCCCGGGCTCGTAGGTCTGATCCTCTTAAGAGCCGAGTTCCTGCCCAAGCCCGACCAGGCATTGCTCGAGGCGTACTTCCGCCAAGGAGTCGGAGCGGATGACCTGGCGGCTCTCGATGGGCGATCAGCCCGGACCATCCGACGCAGAATCAGCACGCTCGCCGACCGCGTCCTGGATGATCTCTTTGTGTTTGTCATGCGGTCACAGGAGCGGTTCTCACCCTCGCGTCGGCGGGTCGCCGAGGCGGTCTACTTGCACGGCTTGAGCAGACGCGAAGCCGCCGAGTCGTTAGATATGACCCTCTATCGAGTTCGCCGACACTGCGACGCGATCGAAGAACTCGCAGAAGTCGCGATCAAAGGGCAGGCGGCGTGAGTCGCTCCCGAGTCCAAGAAGTCCGATGCATCTTCGGGTTGTCTGCCGACGGTGGCGCAGAGTTTGACGCGCAAAGACAGACCCGATCGCGATCCGCCGCTCGCACCATCCTGGACCAACTCCAGCCCGGCGGTGTCGCGCTTGTGACTGGACCAAGCGGCGGAGGCAAGACATCGATCCTGCGCGAGATCGCATCGCTCGCACAACCTGAGGGGCTGTGGCTCTCGCAAGCCGCCCAACCGCGGACCCGTTCGCGTAAAGCCGCGGTCGATCTTGTCGGCCGAACCGTTGACGACGCATTGACCTCGCTCTGCTCTGCGGGCCTGGGCGATGCCCACGTCGCGACCACCCGCGTTTGCGATCTGTCCGATGGCGAGTTCTTCCGCCTCTCGATCGCACGTGCGTTCGATCGCCCCCATGAGCAAGCGATCGTGCTCATCGATGAGTTCTGCTCGTCGCTCGATAGCGTCACCGCGCAGGGCGTCGCCCGCGCACTCGTGCGGCGCGTCGCGCAAACAACTGCAATGCGTGCGGTCGTCGCGACCGCACGAGACGAAGTGATGGACTTCTTCTCCCCCAATCTCATCTGCTGGCAGGGGCTCTACGAAGACCCTCTGCTCGCGTGGAGAGGGGCGGATGGACGCGTTCGAGTTAGAAAAGAGACTGAACAAACAGACGAGGCAGACGAGAATCCGGTTTGAACCGGGCACGCGCAATGATCTCGACCAACTCGCGAAACACCACTACTGCGTTCGCATGCCGGCGACGATCGATCGGGTCATCCGCGCCAAGGCACTGCAAGGCACGGCACGCAACGAAACAGTCGGCGTCCTCGCGGTCAGTTTTCCCGTTTTGAATGGAAGCTGGCGGCAGATCGCCTGGCCTCGTCTGTACCGCCAATCCGACAGGGCAAAGCGAGCCCGCCTGCTCAACAAGAACGTGCGATGCATCTCACGCGTGATCGTCGAGCCCCGCTTCCGGGGCCTTTCCATCGCCCGCCGACTCGTGCAGGCCTATCTGCGTGATCCACTCACGCCGGCGACCGAAGCGGTTGCGACCATGGCCGCGTACAGCCCGTTCAACGAGCGGGCGGGCATGACACGCATCGAACTCGCGCCCGCACGGCGAGATCGGACATTGCTCGCATGGCTCAGCGCTCAAGACATTCGTGTACTCGATCTCGTCAGCGTCGATTGGACCGCCATCGACGCTCAGAAACTCGCCCAAGCCCTGCGCGCCTGGGCGATGGGGTCATGCGCAACGAGATCCAGGTGCGACTCGCACCCGAGTGAACTCGCCTGGCTCGCCGCCCGACGGCTCGCCCGCCCGCGACTCGCGTTTGTGCACGGTCATGGGGATTGGAAACCGGCGGGAGACACCAATGACTGATCACGGATTGGACACGCCAAGGTCGCCGGACCAACTGCACGCGTTGCTTGCTCAAGAGTTCGACCTCCACGTCCCGACCACGCCGCTGATCGCGGGGCACGCGTCTCCGTTTGATTACCTCGTGCACGCGTTCTTCGAAGACGGCAACTGGCGTCATGCCTGCGGCCAGTGGGGCGAGCACAAGAGCAACGAACAAGCGATCCGCGATTGCGTGGTCTGGGCAAATCGCGGCGGCGGCAAGACCTTCCTCGGTGCCGTCGCGACGATGCTCGACCTCGTCTTCAAATCCGGCATCGAGATCCGCATCCTCGGCGGCTCGATGGACCAATCCAAACGCATGCACGCCCATCTCGCAGGGCTCTTTCGCCATGGATCCATCGCGGGCATGATCGATGGTCGGATCACCCAGACACGCGTCCGGCTCACCAACGGCTCGGCGTGCGAAGTCCTCGCCCAGAGCCAAACCTCGGTCCGCGGCACGCGTGTCCAGAAGCTCCGATGCGACGAGGTCGAACTCTTCGACCCCGACGTCTGGGAAGCCGCCCAACTCACGACACGCTCCAAGCAATGTGGCGATATCTACGTCCACGGCGCAATCGAATGCCTGAGCACGATGCACGTACCCCACGGCATCATGTTCCAGATCGTCAAAGAAGCAGCGGGGGGCTCGCGAAGGCTCTTCAAATGGGGCGTGGTGGATGTGCTCGGCGCGTGCGATGACACGCATGAGTGCGTCCACGAACACGGCCAAGACTGCCCGCTCCACGCCGACTGCAGCGGGCGGGCCAAGCAGCGCTATGAACGGGCAGAGGTCGCCGGGCATATCTCGATCGACGACGCGATCAGCCTGCGCGGCAGAGTGGGCGATGCGACGTGGCAAAGCGAGATGCTGTGCCTGCGTCCGAGCCGAAGCGACACGGTCTTGCCGGAGTTTGATAATCGCGAGCATGTCGTGCGAGACCTGCCAGCGGACCGTGCGAACTGGACATGGCTCGGCGGGATGGACTTCGGCTTCCGCGCGCCCACGGTCGTGCTGCGCGCCGGACTCGATGACTCGGGCGTTCTCTGGATTGTCGACGAGCATGTGGAAAGCGACGCGGTCCTCGATGTGCACATCACCGCGATCAAGGACGATTCCAAGTGGCCGAGAGCGAAATGGACCGGCGTAGACCCAGCAGGACGCCAGCGCAACGACCAGACGGGATTGAGCAACATCCAGCAGATGAAGAAGGCAGGGCTCAATGTGCGCAGCCGTCCGATCGGCCTCGGCGAGAGCCTCATGCTCGTGCGATCTCGCCTGAAGCCCGCCCACGGCGAGCCCCGCTTGTACGTGCACGCGCGGTGCGAGAAACTCATCGAGAGCCTGGAACGCTACCACTATCCCAAAGACAACCCCGAGAGCCTCACACCGGTGAAAGATGGGTTTGACCACGCGGTCGATGCGCTGCGGTATCTGATTGTGAACCTGGATCGGCCGGTGAAGACCGTGCGTGGGAGCTACTTGTAAGCTGAGTCGCGGGTCCGTTCTTTGGGATTTTCACCACAGAGGCACAGAGAACACAGAGAGAAGAAACTGACTCCAGAGCCCAGCAACTCTTCATATCCCTATCCCCTCTCTGTGCCCTCTGTGGTGAATCCCTCTTCTTCTCATTCCGTCATGAGCACATGCGCATTAGACTCCACCATGAACCTCGTCGAAGTGAGAGAACTCGATGACCCGCGCATCGCGCCCTACGCCAACCAGTCCGATGCCTGGCTCAAGGCCCGGCACAACCCCGAGCGCGTCAACGACGAACCCGATGCGCTGACCGCCTCCGGCCGCTTCATGGCCGAGGGCATTCTGGTCGTCGAGCAACTGCTCGCATCGGACTTTGAGGTCGAGTCGATCCTGGTCGCGAGCGATCGGCTTGATCGCGTATCCGACATTCTCACAAGGAACGCAAAGCCTGAGACCCCGATCTATGTCATCGCAGATGCGCATATGGACACGCTCGTTGGTTTTAAGATCCATCGCGGACTGCTCGCGTGCGGCTTGCGGGGCTCGCCGCGGGAGCCTGCGAAAGTGATTCGTGATGCTTCGGTGCTCGTGGTCATGGAGGACCTGGCCAACCACGACAACGTCGGCGGCATCTTTCGTTCGCTCGCGGGATTGATCGGGCCCGACGCGGGTGTGCTGCTCAACGACCGGACGTGTGATCCGCTCTATCGCAAGGCCATCCGGGTCTCGATGGGCCAAGCTATGCGGATCCCGTTCGCCGAGACTGATCGGTGGCATGTCGATGGCGTTGAGCAGTTGCGCACATGTGAGCGGACTTCGATCGCTCTCACGCCGGCGGCGGACGCGGTCGATCTGCGCGAACTGGACCCAGGCTCGATCGAGCGCCCTGCGATCCTCGTCGGGGCCGAGGGCCCAGGCCTCCGGCCAGCCACGATCGCCAATGCTGATCTAAAGATCCGGATTCCGATGCGGGGCGGGGTGGATTCTCTCAATGTGGGCGTGGCGACGGCGATCGTGCTGCAGCATCTGGCCGGAGGCTGACTGGATTTTCAGCGGGCCGAGACCGGCCGGGGAGCGTCGGGCGGGCGTGGGGCGGGGGCTGAGATGGGCCCGGAACCCTACGGTGGCGCGGGCGTCTAACTTGCAATGGCGTGGGCTGGGATCGGTCTGCGTGCGCCCAGGGCTGTGGGACAGGATTGGAGATCGGAGACTTGAACTCTGAGATCTTCACAGCCAGGGGAAATCTGCGGAGCCATCGCCGCTCCGCTCGGTAGAATCGGATGCGGGGCCTTGTTGCGAGGCGTACCGCTCGTAGGAGAACGACCATGAAGAGTTTCATTTCTGCCCTTGCGTGCTCTGTATTGACCACGGGGCTCGCCGCAGGACTGGCCTCCGCGGCTGCAAGCGAAGCCGTCCGCGACGTCGTCCGCGAGGGCGCGGGCGATCGTCGGGCAACGCTCAACGCGATGGAACTCAAGAGCTTCGACCATGGCTTGCTCTCGCAGCTCACTGGCTGGACGAGCCCGATCTCCGCAGGGGAAACCTCGGGCAAGGTCGTGTTGCTGGTTACCTGGGCGAGCTGGTACACCGCGTCGCACCAGGTGCTGCCGTTGGCCCAGAAGCTGGCCGATCAGCACGCGGGCGACCTAGTCGTTGTGGGCATCCACCATCCCCAGGGTTTCAAGAACGCCGTGGCTCTGGCCAAGAGCCGGGGCGTGAGCTTCCCGATCGCCCATGACGCCAACGGCAAGGTGCGCGAAGCGCTGCACGTGGACCAGGACCCGGACTTTTATGTGATCGACCGGGCCGGGCAGATGCGGTATGCCGATATCGCGACCAGCTCGGTGACAGAAGCAGTTGAGCGGTTGATCGCAGAGTCGCGCAACGACGCGGCGACGCTGAACGCCAGAATCGATGAGGCCCAGCGGATTGCCGAGGAAAATGCCCGGCGAACCGGCACGATCAACCAAGAGATCGACCTGCGCTCGCTCGGCGAGGTGCCCTTCACGCCGCCGACCGAGGCCGAATGGGCCGCGGTGAAGCTGGCCTCGGAAACAAACAGCAGGAATGGCTGGCCGGAAATGCCCGAGGACAACCGCAGCCGCCGGCGCGATGAGCCCGAAGAGCGCACGGTGGCCTTGCCCGAATCGATGCCGATGCTGCCCTCTCGTCCGGCGACCAAGGGGCGGGCCGTGGTGCTGTACTTCTGGCATCCGCTGGTGCCGCGCACGGTCGAGCCGACCCTGCGCGACATGGAACTGCTGCAGAAGCAGAAGGGCCGCGATGTCGCGGTCATCGGCGTGCTGGTTTCGACGGGCAACCGTTCTTCGAGGCGCGATGATGACGACGAAACCAACGATCCGGGCATGCTCGGCCGAGCGTTCCGCAATACACCCCGCGAGTTCCATCTGACACACACGATTGCGTTCAACGTCGGCGGCGAGCTGTTCGACGCCGCGTTCGGCAACTCGGGCCGGGGCAGCAGCGAGCGGTTCGCCCTCGAGGCGTCGGTACGCGATACGTCGGTGCGTGCGGTGCGTGCTCCCGTCGTCGTCCTCAGCTCAGACAACA
>JAJDDL010000329.1 GCA_029260335.1 Phycisphaerales bacterium
CCAGCGTGGAGTCGATGCCCTCAAAGATGGCCTCCGAGCCGATCGTGCCGCGAAGCGAGGGGGGCACGTCGCGCATGACGGGCATCACCGTTCGGGCCCTTTCGGGCTTTTTGTTTTTCTGGCACGCGCCGAGCCCAACGAGGCCAACTAGCGCAAGCGACAGCAAGACATTTTTCATGGTGCAAAGCCTGTCCGCAAAGGGAAGTCGATCGAGTGGAACAGTACTTTACGACACCTGCGCCAGAAGGGATCTTCCGGTTCTGCAGACAGTGGGTAATCTCCGGCAAGATTCTCTTGTGTGGACCAAGCAAACCACTATCATATACCTATTAAACGACACCGTCGGCCACGTTTTCCACAATCGGTCTGTGGAGTACTCCATGTCGGGTTCTGGCGCTGAAAGAATTCTAGAAACCCCAAGATATGGTGGATCCTTCACGAATTCCGCGATTCTGAGCAGAGAGGACGGTTGTCTTGTGAGCGTTGGGCCTGAGCCGCCGGTGGTGGCCCGATATTTTGTGTTCCAACCGGCTGACAAGCACGATAGATTGTGTATGATCCTCTTCGCAACCTCATCGGTGGGCCCGGCGAGTAAAACTCGCAGCAAGCCGGGGCGATGGGGATCGTTTGTTCGGGTCTAGTCTTGGAGTGGCCGGGGCCAGACGACAGAAAAGCACGCTAGAGGCGTCGACGACGCGGGGATGAAGCTCATCCCTGTGGGCGATCGGTGTCGGGCCAAGGAAGGCCCCTTGAGGCCAAGTGTCGGTGGGCGGACGGAAGTCTGGACTGTTGGAGGCGAGATTCGTGGGTGTCCTTTGCGATAGACAAATCAAAGAGCAGATCAAGATCGAGCCGTTCCAGGACGCTCTGAAGCGGCCGGGACGGATCTCCTTCGGCGTCTCCAGCTACGGCTACGACGTCCGGGTCGGCTCGCGCTTCAAAGTGTTCACGCCGACGCCCAAGCACGGCGACATCGCCGTGGTGGATCCGAAACGGTTCAGCGATGAGTTCATGGTCGAGGTGGACGTCGCCGAGACCGGCCGGGAGTTTGTGATCATCCCGCCGAACAGCTTTGCGCTGTGTGAGACTGTTGAATACATCGAGGTGCCGCGTGATGTGCTGGTGGTGTGCGTCGGCAAGAGCACGTACGCGCGGTGCGGGTTGATCGTGAACGTGACGCCCTTGGAGCCTGAGTGGCGCGGCAAGGTGACCTTAGAGATCAGCAACACGACGCCGTTGCCGGCGCGGGTGTATGCGGATGAGGGCGTTGCGCAGCTGTTGTTCTTTAAAGCAGATGAGGTGTGCGACAAGAGTTATGCGGATAAGGCCGGGAAGTACCAGGACCAAGAGGGTTTGACACTTCCGAAGGTGGATTGACGCATGATCCAACTCTGCCAGAGCAACTCGGAGAGTGCGCGGGCCCGGAGTGGGTCCGCCTCGAGTCAGCAAACGCGGTGAGAGGCGAGTGCGACATGAGCGAACTGGGCAAGACAGAGAACGACGCGGGCCTTGGCGCCCTGACGGATCTGAACTTCGAGAAGTTCATCACCTTGAGCGTGATCAAAGTGGTGTACATCCTGGGCATGGCCGTGATTGGCCTGGTGTATGTAGGTGTGGTGCTCGGGGCAATCACCCAGGGCGTGATGGCCGGGCTCGGTGCGCTCATCGTCGGGGGATTGATCGCGGTGCTGTACCTGATCTTCCTTCGCATCTGGCTCGAGTTGATCGTGGTCATGTTCCGCATTGGCGAGAACACGAGCAAGCTCGTGAGCCAAGGCGGGGGCACGCCCGCGGGCGATGCGGGAAGCGAGTGACAGCAGGCAGGTTTGGAACGGGTGAGTGAGAGAGTTTGGGGTTTTTCGTGGGCGACAGATTAGTTCGTGAGGAAAGGAATCAGCAGTGAAGGTTGGACGCCGTTTCACAACTGCCGGTACGCACCCGTTCGATACGGTCCCTTGGACAACGCGATCGAGCAAGATCACCAACCCCGATGGGTCGGTGGTGTTCGAGATGGCCGACGCCGAGGTGCCCGCGAGTTGGAGCCAACTCGCGACCGACATCATGGTGAGCAAGTACTTCCGGAAGGCCGGCGTGCCGACCGATGGCGGGCCGAACGGGATCGCATCAAAGGTCGAATCCGAAGGTCCGACCGGGCCCGAGAGTTCAGCGCGCCAGGTGATCCATCGCCTTGCCGGCTGTTGGCGGAGCTGGGGCGAGAAGCATGGTTACTTTGACACGGCCGAGGACGCCCAGGCGTTCTACGACGAGCTGTGCTACATGCTCATGCACCAGATGGCGGCCCCAAACTCGCCGCAATGGTTCAACACGGGTCTGAGCTGGGCCTACGGCATCACCGGTCCGGCCCAGGGCCACTGGTATTGCGATCCATCCAGCGGCGAAGCCAAGCTCGCCGACGATGCGTACAGCCATCCCCAGCCGCACGCCTGCTTTATCCAGAGTGTCGATGACGATCTGGTCGCCCCGGGCGGCATCATGGATCTCTGGACTCGTGAAGCCAGGCTCTTTAAGTATGGCTCGGGCACAGGGACCAACTTCAGCCAGTTGCGTGCCGAGAACGAGCAGCTCAGCGGCGGCGGCAAGAGCAGCGGGCTCATGAGCTGGCTCCGCATCGGCGATCGTGCTGCGGGCGCGATCAAGCGTGGGGGGACGACCCGCCGAGCCGCGAAGATGGTGTGTCTGGATATGGACCATCCCGACATCGGCGAGTTCATCAACTGGAAGGTGCGCGAGGAGATCAAGGTCGCGGCCATGGTCGAGGGTTTGAAGCTTCTTAAGGAAGACAACGGCGAGATCCGTGACGCGTGCGAGAAGATGGGCCTTGAGCTCGATTACGATTTTAATGGCGAGGCGTACGCGACGGTCTCGGGCCAGAACAGCAACAACTCGGTGCGCATCCCCGACTCGTTCTTCGACGCGGTCGATGGTGACGAGAGCTGGAAGACGCACTATCGCACGAGCAGTGAGGTGGCACGCGAGTTCCCCGCCAAGGAGCTGTGGGAACAGATTGCCTACGCCGCGTGGCGCTGTGCGGATCCAGGAGTCCAGTTCGATAGCACAATCAACGCGTGGCACACGTGCCCGAGTGCGGGGCGAATCAACGCGAGCAATCCGTGCTCGGAATACATGTTCCTCGACAACACGGCGTGCAATCTCGCGTCGCTCAACGTGCTCAAGTTCTACGACGATCAATCGCGGAGCTTCGACGCCGACGGGTACGAGCACGCGGTTGACATCTGGACGATGGTGCTGGAAATCAGCGTGCTGATGGCGGCGTTCCCGAGT
>JAJDDL010000330.1 GCA_029260335.1 Phycisphaerales bacterium
GGCCCATGATCGACACAGCAACCAGGATCTCGATCAAGGTGTAGCCACGGGTACGCATCGTAATCTCTCCTCAGCCCCTGCCGCCTGAATTAGCCGTCATCCCTCGGAAGACGGATCTCGGGCATCTCTGTCACCTTCACGTTCAGCCCACTCTTGAGCGTCGCGTTCATCTGCTCCATCTGCTTGCGCAGCATCTGCAGTTCGTTCATCATCTGCTTGCGCTGCTGGGCGGCGCTAATCAGCCCCCCACCCTCAGGAGTCGCATGACTCGGCTGATAGCCCGCGTGGTTCACCTGGGCCCCGGCCTGGTTCTGGCCCTGGCCCAAGGCCAGAATGCCAAGGCTCAAAGCGATAACCGTCAGGGCGCCGTTGCGATAGCCGTGCTTGTTCATGACTTCAGCTCCAGAGGCTCTCGGACCAGCGGCCTGCCAGTCGCACACGGACCTCTCTGGGCCAATCGGACCGTTGCCAGGCTGGGTTGAGTCGCCCATGGGAGGCTCCCAGAGATTCGCCTGGACCAATTTCCCACCAACGGGGAAAGATCCGGACCCGAAAGAACCGGCACCACCCTCTCGAGCCGGCGCGGGTCAAAGGTCATCCACCGAGCTAGGGCCTCGGATAGGGATTGTCGTCAACGTCGAAGCTGCCAGCCCGGACATACCCGGTCGCGTCGTCGTAAATCCAGCCGTGGTTCGTCTGATACCCGGCGTCGGCCGTGTCGCCGATGACGATCTGGCCCGCGTTGGGACCACTGACCCACGAGTTCGCCGGCGGACCGCTCAGATACTCACCGGTTTGGATGATCTCGCCCCAGGTGCCGTCGCCGGCCACCACGTTGGGCAGCGCGTTGCCGTTGCGTACCTGGTAGACCTCGATTGCTCGGCGGAGCTTCTCGAGCTCGTGCCCGGTCGTTGCCATGCGTGAATCGTCGGTCGCACTGGCAAACTGAGGCGTGGCGATCGCGGCGAGTATGCCGAGGATCACGACAACGATCAGTATCTCGACAAGCGTGAACGCGTTCTTCTTTCCGACCTCGAGTTGCTTGGCCCGCATCGCTGGATCTCCCGTCCGAATCACCTCGGTCCACTGACAAGAAAATCGGCCGAACCCGTTTCCAGGTTCGGCCGGTCTTGAGTACTTCAGGGTCCCGAAAGGGACCGAATGTCCATTAGTTGGTGGTGTAGGTGAGGGTGCCGGTGGCATCGTCGTAGTCCCAAGCGGCGCTGCCGTCATCGGCGATGTCGTAGGCCAATGCACCCGCGTAGTACGGGTTGGCAGGCGAGGTCTTGAGATAGTCATTATTGACGAGGATGCCGAAGTGGCCGTCGGCGGGATCGCCAACCTGCTGGAGTTCGGCGAGTGTCGGATACGCACCGGTCTTGGCCCGATACAACTCGATCTGATTCTGGATCGTGCTCACCTGTGTGTCCATGTTGCCCGTACGAGCATCATCGGCAGCGGTAGTAAACTGCGGCACAACGATGGCCGCGAGGATACCCAGAATGACGACCACGATAAGGATCTCAACCAGTGTGAAACCACGCTTGATTTGACGCTTCATATTGACCTCTCCTTCGGCATCTGCCGTGACCGGGGCGACGCGCCCCCCGCTATGACTCTGTCGCCGGCAAAGCCGTTTCGGGCCGCACGGGCAAGCCGCTCGCACCCCTGCCCGTACGTCCCGGGACCATCCCAGAACTACCGGCGACACTTCTCACATCGGAGAACCTGCAATACACCTGTGGGCCAAGACCAGCCCTCTGGCATTGCCCACATCAACCTGTGCCGATCAGGTCGGGTGCAACACCATTGCGGCGGTCCATCCACTGGTTACAGGGTCAAGACCGCACGCAATATGCAACTACCGGGCGTGGCACAATCCCGAACGTCACGCTGGGAGCGGAGCCTTTCCGCTCACAATGGCGTGCTCGATGACTCGAGGAGAGTTTTGCTCACGCGCCCACAGGCAAGAGTTCACGGCATGCACTCAGGGCTATCGGCGCACAAGAAAAACACCGGTGGGGCTTCCACCGGTGCTTCAAAACCTGCATTCATCGGGGCTTTCTAATAGCCCGGTTGATCAGCGAGCGCTCGTCACAATCATCGAGCTGTTCGCTCCGACAATCAGCGGCACCACCCGGTCCTCGGGGAGCTTCAACGCACCCATCAGGCTCGCCGCAGCGGTCGCCTCCAAGCCATTGGAGTTGATCGCGACATCGATGAGTCGGCCCACCTGCCTGGATTCCAGCAGATTGCCAAAGCGCTTGGCGCTGTTCTCGACATGTCCGAGAAGCTGCACGCGCTCGATGCCGCCGGCGTCTAACGCACTCTCCATCATCGCCACCTGCACCCGAGCCTGGTTGATCCAGCTCAGCACCTCGGCGACCTGGAACTTGACGCCGCCCTCGGTGTCGCCCAACGTCGCGACCAGCGGCAGCGCCGCGTCCGATACGTCGAACACCGCGTTGCGAGCGATCGCCAGATCGCGCATGGCTTCAAGCGAGCGAGTCGCGTACACCGACGCTTCGTCGGAGCTGATCGTGCCGCCCGAGGCCTCTTCAACCAGGGCCCGGATCGAGTTGCGCAGTTCGTCCTCGCTGATCGCGCTCCGCCGCACGCCCACCATCGGGTTCGCCGCGAGGCGCCTGCGGACGACCTCGAAGTTCTGGCCGGTCGCCAGGGCAAGCACGGGCGTTGCCACCAAGCGGGCGTCGCCGCGGATGTCATCGATCGTGGGACGGACTTCGTCGGTCGAGACATCCAAGAGGATGACATCGACGCCCGGCAGATCGTTCATGGGGACCGCAAGCGCCGCAAGGCTCGCCCCCGAGATCGTCTCGTAGCCCTCGCCCTCCAGAATCGCCCGGAGCACGCCGGCCCGCTCGGCGTCGGGCGTGACGACCACGCCAACCTGACGCGAGGCATCGCGGATCGCGCTGGACAGGATCGGGACCACCCGCTCGGCACCGTCAAAGTTCTGCTCGGGCTGGGTCTTGGCCAATGCCAACGCCGCCTCATACTGCACGCGCCGGTTCGGGTAGCTCAGCGCCTCAATCAGGGGCCTGCGATCGCGAGCGCCCAGGACATCCTGGAACAGGATCGGGTTCTGCATATCCCCCGCACCGGCGACCCGCTGGATCGCACCAATGGCCTGCATGGCCAGCGGCGTATCGGAAGTATCCAACGCTCGTCCCAGGACCCACTGGCACTTATCCACGCCGGAAAAGGTCGCGTACCACATCGCTTCCTTCTCGGTGGCCGGGTAGAGCGGATTGTCATAGGAGTCCGGCGAATCGACCTCACGCGAGAAGTTCGACGCGAGCCAGAGTGCGTGCGCAGGGTTGGTCTCAGGGCGATGCTTGAGCGAGCGGCTCGCGAGCCTCATCGCCATCGCTTCGTGATAGACTTCGGTGCGGATCGCGGTCGCGGCCAAACCCGAGCCCGGGATCGCCGGGTTGAAATCCCAGATAAGCTGAAAATCCTCGCCCGGGAACGCGGTGACCTCACGCTTTTCTTCGTAGTAACGCTCGCTCAGGTCATAGAACCACGCGCCGACATCGCCGCTCCGCGAACGATCACCCAGGCGCACCTGGATCGCACGCTCGCAAGCAGCGCGGACGTTCGCCGAATCGGTCTGCACGCTCAGCTCGTACACAAACGGAAGCCAGGTGTCGTACTCGATCTGCGAGATCAGGTTGACCACCAGCTCCTGGCGGGCGGCGTCCAACTCCGGCAGCGCCGCGACCAGCGGCATGACCGACTGCTGGCCCATCTCCAGCATCACCCGACGAGCGCCATTGCGAAGCACAAGGTTATCACCTTGCACCAAAGCACTGAGCAGTTGCGGCATGGCGTACTCGCCCGCCGAGACCAACCGCTCGCGGCCGATGATGACCTGGCGAAGCGTGCCGCCCAGCAGATCGATATTGCTGGCGATCTCCCTGGGATCCCGAGCACGAGCCCGGCGACCATCCTCGAAGAGCTTCTCGAGTTCCTCGGCGATCCGCCGGAGCGTCGGGCGATTGGTTGGGCGTCGGGCGACGATCACCGCATCGGTGAACTCGCTGCCCCGCAACGCGTCTTCGACCAGCGCGACGAACTGGCGAGGATCGAGCCCCGAGTCCAGCAGCTGTTGCCCAAAGTCCGCGGCCAGCTCGTGCTGGTCGATTCGGACATAGTGGACGAAGTCTTGCACCAGCTCCGTCGGGTCAGGCGCATTTTGCGCGATGGCAGGGAGGCCCAATATGCCGACCAGAAGGGTCACGATAATCCGCTGAATCTTTTGCTGCACAGCCGACTCCCGAGTGTCCGAGTTGCAGGCGTCCTTACCGGAGGCAAATGCCCCCCCGCACGCGTGGTATCCGTCCCATACGCCTGAAGCGCGGGCACAGATCCGCCGCGTCCCCATGGGGCGAAAGAGTAGCAGGAACGTCGCCCCGAACAAGTCCCACGGCGTTAGTGCCTGTCCGAGAAAGATCCTCAACCCGTTCCTTCGATGTCCGAGAAGCCAAACTTCCCCCGGCCAGACGCCCCGACCGTTAAGACCTGCGGCCAGGAGGCCGATGCTCGGCTTGTTCGTGGCCCCCATGGGACCTCTCCTATGGCGGCATCCCCTTCGTGCGTATTCCCCGAGGTCAGATGATGCCACAAGAAAAGGACGTCCTCACTACGGGCGAGGTCGCAAAGATTTGCAACGTCGCCCCCCGCACGGTCTCCAAGTGGTTCGATTCTGGTCAGCTCAAGGGCTACCGGATTCCGGGCTCCAAGGACCGGCGGATCCCGTTGGACGAGCTCACCCGCTTCATGCGATCGCACGGAATCCCCATGCAGGGGCTGAGTTCCGGCAAAATCCGTGTCCTCATCGTTGATGGCGACCCCGAGGTCGTCAGCACCCTCGACAACGTTCTCGGCGAGCAAACGAACTACGAGGTCGCCACCGCGACCAGCGGCTTCGAGGCCGGCTTGGCCTGCGAGCGGACAAGGCCCCACGTCATCCTTCTGGATGTGCACATGGCCGATTCCGACGGCAGGCAGATCGCCGAGCTCGTGCGTTCGAGCGAGAACCTGCAGATGACCCAGATCATTGCCATGAGCGCCAAGCTCACCGACGGCCAGGCCCATGCCCTGCGTCCGATGGGATTTCGCGATTTCCTCAAAAAGCCTTTCCAGGTCCGCCAAGTCGTCGAGTGCATCGAGCGGGCGACCAATATCGCCGCGTAATTGGGGCGCAAAACTTCTAGAATATTCTCGCTATCGGGCCTGCCTTTCTTAGAATCATTCTAAGAAGGAGAGGCCCTGTGGCACTTGCGCTCAACGAATCCGCTCGTCAATCCGTCGCCGAGCATCTGCAGCCGGTGCTCACCAAGCTGCTGGACCTAAACCTGTCGGTCAAGCACGCCCATTGGAATGTTCGCGGCTCAGGCTTCCGGTCGCTTCATCTGCAGCTCGATGAGCTCTCGTCGTTGCTCGGGGAGTTCACCGACGTCCCACCCGCGTGGCATTCGTCGCAAGGCCTCCTCATACCACGGCACCGCTCAACGACCCTCTAGAGCTTGGGGCCGCGAGCAGTTTCAATGACAATCAGGTCCGCCCTTGGTCAGATCGGCTTTGCGTTTGGAGCCATCCAAGGGCATGCGTTCGAGCGTGAGCGTGGCGCGTCGGCCTCGCTTCTTGTCGGGCCTGCGCAGGATTCGCCGCCAGGGAACAAACCCTCGCACGAGCCACCCCACCGCTGCGACGGCCAGAATCGTCGCTACCCAGAACTGCCAGTCGCCGACCGGGAACGCCGAGCCCTGACCGGCCGCGGTCGCAAGCGGACTTGTCGCAATTCGGCTCCAGACCTGCTCAAACGGGATCTGCATCCACATGCTTAGCACTAGAGAACCAGCCCGGCGAACCAGCCCGCGACATACGCGAGCCCGCACATCCAGCCCAGTTGCAACGCCGCCCAACGGAACCCACCCGCCTCGCGCGCGGTGACCGCCAGCGTCGGCAGGCATTGCATCGCGAGCACGTAGTAGACAAACAACGCCCAGCTCACGCTCGAGGTGAACACGAGCCCGCCGTCATCGCGTTTCGCCTCGGCTATCCGAGCCAGCACGCCCTCATCGCCCGCGTCGGCTTCCTCATCGCCCAAGACCAGCACCGACATCGTCGTAACAAAGACCTCGCGTGCGGCAAAGCTCGCGAGCACACCCACGGTGAGCTGACGATCAAAGCCCAGGGGCTCAAAGATCGGTTCTGCGAATCGGCCAAGGCGTCCCATGTACGAGTTGCGGGCTTGATGTCGCGCCTCGATCACACCGGCTTCACGCAAGAGTTCATCCGCTCGATCGCTCACGACCGTGCCCACGGGATCGTCTGCAGATGGCCCCGCGTCAGTTGACGAAGACTCAAGAGCCGACGCCTGTGCCCGCAGGTTGGCTGCCTCCGTGGGAGCCTGCGCTCTTGGGTACGAGCCGAGCCACCAGAGCACGATGGAGATCGCGAGGATCACCGTGCCGGCCTTCTTCAAGAACACCAAGCCGCGCTGATACGCCGAAACCGCCGCCGTCCGGAAGCTGGGCAAGCGATAGTCGGGCAACTCCAGGACCATCGAGCGACTCTTGCCCCGCAAGATCGTCCGCCGAGCGACGAGCGAGCTAAACAGCCCCGCCAGGATGCCCAGCACATAGCCGCCGGTAAACGCGATCGCCTGCACGCCGGGCTTGCCCGGGAACAGGATCGAGACCAGCAGGATGTAGACCGGGATGCGGGCCGTGCAGGTCATGAACGGCGCCACCAGAATCGTCGCCAGCCGATCGCGTCGATCGGGAATCGCTCGCGCCGCCATGATCCCCGGCAGCGCACACGCATGGCTCGAAAGCAACGGCACAAACGCGTGCCCACTCATGCCGAAGGGCCTAAGCACGCGGTCCATCACGAACGCCGCGCGGGCGAGATAGCCCGTGTCTTCGAGCAGCGCGATCAGGAAGAAGAGCAAGACAATTTGCGGCAGAAAGATCACCGTCGCACCCACGCCCGCGACCACGCCGTTGGCGAGCAGATCGCTCAAGATGCCTTCGCCCAGGGCTCCTTCGACACCCCCGGCGAGCGTTCCAAAGAGCCCGTCGATCCAATCCATAGGCCGAGCCGCGAGCTTGAAGATCATCCAGAAGAGCGCGGTCATGATGACCGCAAAGCCAACCAGCCCCAAGACCGGATGCGTGAACGCGCGATCGAGCCGGTCGGTAAAACTCTGGCGCTCGGCGACTTCGTCCGCTGTAAACACCTCCAGGCTCAGCGCGTCCACCCAGTCCTGAAGAGCCTCTTGGCTGCCCCCGGGGCCGTTGGTCGCGATGCGTGCTTCATTCAACGCGTCGCGAACGGCGTCAAGCCCTTCGCCTGTCCTTGCGCTGCAGATCAAGACAGGGCAGCCCAGGATTTCCGCGAGCCGCTCTTCGTTGCCGTGGATTCCTCTGCGCCGAGCAACATCCACAAGATTGATCGCGACAA
>JAJDDL010000034.1 GCA_029260335.1 Phycisphaerales bacterium
CTCGGTCGCCGACGCGATGACCGAGCAGTTTCTCGCGCGCAACATCGGCAAGCCTGATCAATACATCACCGTGCGCAGCGGCATGGATATCGAGCCGTTCATTCATCCCGCCCCCGGCGAATCGCGCGATGAGATCCGCCAATCGCTCGACCTTGCTCCAAACGACTTTGTCATCGGTACCGTCTCCCGGCTCGCAGAACTAAAAGGCCACGACGACCTGCTCGATGCGCTCGGCGATGAACTCAAAGCCCGTCCCAACTGGAAACTCCTCTGGGTCGGCGACGGATGGTGGAAGGACCGACTCCTCAAACGCGTGCAAGTCATGGACCTCTCCAATCAAGTCATCACGACCGGGCTCGTCCCCCCCGAGCGCATTCCGGGGCTTATCCGCGCGATGGAAGTCCTTGCACACCCCAGCTATCGCGAGGGCTTGCCCAGAGCGGTCACCCAAGCCCTGCTTGCCCAGACCGCCGTCATCGCAAACGACGTCGACGGCACACGCGAGGTCTGTATCGACGACGAAACCGGCATCCTCACCCAGCCGGGCGATATCCAGGCTCTTCGCGAGGGCATCGTCTTCCTCGCAGACAACCCCGAGCAGCGTGCGGCGATGACCAAAGCTGGCCACGACCGCTGTGTTGTTGAGTTCAGCGCGCAAACAATGGTCGATGACTTGGAGAAGGTCTATGCCCGTGCGATCGAGTTGGCCCGTGCCTAGGGCCACCCGTGCCATCAACCGGATCTGTGGCTCGGGTTTGACGGTCCTCGTTTCAACGATCCTCGTGCAACCCACATCCGCGCAGTTCCTCGACCTCGACCGTCCCGCGCCTCCGATCCTGAGCGAACCGAATGCGATCGACTATGCCGTGCAGGAACTGTTCGATGAGAATCGCCAGCTCTCACGGCGACTGGAAGTTCCAACTCGCGTCGCTGCCCAGATCGCGGTCCGCAAGCTCGCCGCAGACTTGCTCGGCGCAGACTACCCCGACGCGCACCTCTGGGGATTCACGATCGAGGCTCGCCTTGACGTGATTGACGGAATGCTTCTCGATGAGCAAGTCCCCGAAGCCGTGTGCATCCTGCTGCTCGAAGATCTCAACATCCCCGCGTTCGATCTTCCAGGCGAGACCGGGCCATTGGACCGATTCCTTCGCGATACCTTCGCCGAGCTCGCGATGCACGCAGGCAACCCGTCGAGTTTCGGCTGGGTCACAGAGCAAGCCCCGACGACCACGCTCCAAGAGTTCCTCGATGCGTTGAGTGCATGGGAAGCCGCGCAGATCGTCCAGCCCGCTAGCGCACGCGAGCTCCGCGAGATTCTGACCTCCGCCGAGAGCTGGCCCGCCTATGCCTCGAGCGCTCGCGCCCTGCGCGAACGGATCCAGAGCGCCGCAGCGTTGCTCGATGCGCTCGACTCGCTCGACGAAACGCCGGCGCAGGTCGCTCGCAATCGATTCGGCCGCGCTGTTGCAGATCTGCTCGCGCCCGAGCTCCGCGATCGCGGCGTGCGCGAGTGCGCAGAACTCGCCCAGCTCGCCACCATGCTCACCCAGGCCACCGGCATCGAAGATCGCGTTGCGCGCAGCGCGGTCGTCCAGATGGTCGAGCAGGTCCTTGTGCCGGACGCAATGAGCGAGAGTTCGCCCGATTTCAGCCTCGCCCAGACCATCCTCGGGTTGCTTGTCGAGCGATCGACTATGCCACGCGAGGACGCGATCGTACGCTCGCTGCGCCCGGGCTATCGCGCACTCTCAGCTGCGGCGAGAGAGACCGAGGTTAACCTTGCACAAGTCTTGCCCCAGGCGCTCGGCGGGGGCTCGGCGATGGCAGACCCTGCCGTGCTCGCGCCCCTGGGCATGCATCGCAACTCCCTCGACGATCTTCGCATCGTCCTCCTCGTGAACGAGCTGGTGCAGGACACAGACGCCAGCGCGCGCGAGCCGGTCGTGCGCGACGACCGGCGCATGCTCGCCTCGCGTCTGCTCAAGCTCGGCAAGTCCCTGGCAGACTCCGATGAAGCCGACATCGCGACTCAAACGCTGCGCGAGCTCGGCGGCCAGGCCCGCACCCTTGCCCGGCTCCAAGGGTCGGCCGCGCTGCTTTCTGCACTCGATCGACAGACCGCGCGCGATCTCGCCGAAGAGATCGACAAATCCTCGCTCGCCTGGATGGAAGCCTGGAGCGAGTCGCGCGAGGACGAAGTTGTCGACGTGCTCCAGACGCTCGAACGCTACGCCGATCTGTACCAGCACGTCGAGGACCTCTCACTGCTGAGCGATCAGCCGCTCGCTTTGCACGCGTGGCCCGCGTTCGAGCTCTCGCCCGAACTCTCGACGATCGTCATCAACCAAGCGCCCGATCTTCTCGAACAAACCGCCCAGGTCCTTATCGATGGCAACCTCTCACGCGCGGCCGAGCGTCTGGAGTCTTACCAGGACGAGAATCGTGTCCTCACGCTCCTCGCCCATATCGAACGCGGGTTGCGCGCACGAGGCCTCTCACGGGATGCAAGCGTCGCGGATCTGGTCTCCGGTACCCCGGCCGAGCACGCGTGGCGTGCCGACATGCGAGACGCCTTGGCCGAGATCAGTCTGCTGCTCATGGAAATCGAGGCCGCTCGCGAGCGAAACGAGCCCAGGACCGAACGCGACATCAGGAGATATGCCAACTACCTCGCCGAGCATGCTCTTGAAATCACGGCGAGCGACTCCCCATGACCTGAGGGTGTGGCTGAGTCGTGATCGGCTCGTCCTCATGCCGGAGGATCGAACATGAAGCTCTTGGTCGCGGCGATCGCACAGACTTGCGTCATGGCCCACGCGGGCCCGGCTGATCCCGAACGGGTTGATCTGGACAAGCTCGCAGCATCGGTTGTCATCCATCGAGATACCTTCGGCGTGCCCCACGTCACCGGCCCGACCGACGCGAGCGTCGTTTTCGGCCTGATGTACGCGCGAGCCGAGGATGAGTTCTCGCGCATCGAGCAGGGGGCCATCTCCGTCTCCGGCCGAAGTGCCGAGATCTCCGGGCTTGCCGGCTTGCCAGGCGACTACCTGATCCGTGCTCTGGAGATCCCAACCCGAGCCCAGGATGAATACGAGAATCGCATGCCCGAGGACGTCCGCGCGATCGCCCGCGCAGCCGCCGACGGGCTCAACTACTACCTGAAGACCCACACAGAGGTCTCGCCCCAACTCATCGACCACTTCGAGCCTTGGCACATCGTCGCGATGAGCTACGGCATGCATGTCGCCATCCCAAGCTTCCTCGACGCCACGCTCCAACCCAACCAGTTCAACCAGATGATCCTCAACAATCGCTGGCAGGACATGCCCGCCGACGGATCCAACGTCTGGGCCATCGGCCCAAGCAAGAGCGCCACCGGCAACGCGATGCTCTTCATCAATCCGCATATCCCGATACACGAGCTCTGGGAAGGGCACGTGCAAAGTGACGAAGGCCTCAACGTCACCGGCGGCTTCGCGTATGGCTCAGCCGTGCTTCCCATGATGGGACACAACGAGGATCTGGGATGGAGCTTGACTGTCAACTATCCCGACGTCGTTGATTACTACAAGCTCCAGTTCAATGACCAAGAGAATCCGCTCAGCTATCGGTATGGCGCTGGCATTCGCGAGGCGACGCGCTGGACCGAGACCGTCGGCGTGCTCAACGCTCAGGGCGAGCTCGATCAGCGCGAACTCGTCTTTCTCAAGAGCCACCACGGACCCATCGTGATCCAACAGGAAGGCGGCCGGGCTCTGGCGATGCGCATCGCAGGCGTCGAACGCGGCGGGCTCTTCGAGCAGTGGTATCGCATGGGCAAGGCTTCTAACCTCGATCAGTTCAAGGCCGCGATCGACGGCGGCGCCCTGCCCTTCCACAACATCATGTACGCCGATCGCGAAGGCAACATCTTCTACGTCTACAACGCCGCGATGCCGAAACGCGACGACCGCTTCGATTGGTCCAAACCCGTCGACGGCTCCGACCCGCATACCGATTGGCAGGGCTACCACACGCTCGCCGACTTGCCGCAAGTCCTGAATCCCGAGTGCGGCTGGATGCAAAACTGCAACTCCTCGCCCCTGACTACGAGCGAGGGGCCGGACAACCCGCGCCGGAACGACTTCCCAAGCTACATGATCGGCCCCGACGGCAACGGGCCGCGCGTCACCATGTCGCATCGCATCCTTGGTTCAATCGAGAATTTCACCTTCGAGCAATGGACGAACGCTGGCTTTGACACTTACGCGGGCGAGGCCGAACAGCGCATCACACAGCTTGCAAATGCACTCAAGAATGCAGAGCAACTGCAGCCAAGACTCTTCAAGCGACTCTCTCCTGTGGTCAACGAGTTGAAGAACTGGGACCGCCGTCTGGCGATCGACTCTGTCGCCTCCACCATCTTCATGCTCTGGCTTGAATCATCGATCGGCCGCGGCCAACAGGGATGGGCCGACGCACAGATGATCAAGACGCTCACCCAAGTCGTCGACGGGCTCGAGGCCAAGTGGGACACCTGGCGCGTCCCCTGGGGCGAGGTCAATCGCTTGCAGCGCCCGCCGCCCGAACTTCTGAGCGCGGCGTTCCAACTCTCATCCAGCGCCTTTCGCGACGACGAGCCAAGCCTGCCGCATGTCGGAGGCCATCCATACGCCGGATTCGCCCAGTGCTTCCTGACGACGCCCTCGGCCCAGGAGTACATCACCAATCCCAACTCGCTCAAACGGCGCTACGGCATCCACGGCCATTCTTATGTCAGCGTCGTCGAGTTCACACCCGATGGCCCTCGCGCTCGATCCATCATCCCATTTGGCACCAGCCGAGATCCAGATTCACCGCACTACTTCGACCAGGCACCGCTCTATGCCCAGGGCAAGATGAAGCCGGTGTGGTTTACGATTGAGGAGATCAAGGCAAACACCGCGCGCAAATACCACCCGGGCCAGTGACGCTTATCTGAGCTTCACCGACGCCAACGCCATCACCACAAGCAGCAGCGCCACGATCCAAGCTCTGCACACCACCTGCCCCTCGGTCCAACCCGACAAATGCAAGTGATGGTGATACGGCGCACACTTAAAAATCCGCTTGCCTCCGGTCCATCGGAAGTAGCCGACCTGCATCACCACGCTCAGGATCTCCCAGAGAAACACGGCGCACATGATCAGGATCACGATCTCTTGGCGAAGCACGAGCGCCAAGAACGCGATGAGCCCGCCGAGCCCGAGCGAGCCCGTGTCGCCCATGAATACCTTCGCGGGCGAGCAGTTCCACCACAAGAACCCTAAGCACGCGCCCGCCATCGCCCCCGCGAGCACGCCGAGATCACTTCCCCCCAAGACATGCGGCACAAGCAGATATCGCGCCACCTGGCTCGAACCCGCGACCAGTGCCAAGACCACTACGCCGAGCGCCACGATCGCGCTCACGCCCGTGGCCAATCCGTCCATCCCGTCGGTCAGATTCACGGCGTTGCTCATCCCCGTGATCATCAACACGCTCAGCAACACGAACGCCCACCTCGGCAAGTGGATGAGCCCTTCTGCGGGCGCCATCCCGGGGCCCTCGCCATAGGTCCGTTGGAACGGCAGGTTCAACACGTCGAAAAAGCTCTGCTCGTTCTGCATGCCGTGGCCGAACGCGAACCAACCCACGAGCACGCCCAATCCGATCTGAAACGCGAGTTTCTCCCACGCATACAAGCCCTGGCGACCCGAACCCCGCCGAGCCGCGGTGAGCTTCAACCAATCATCCGCGCCGCCCACCCCCGCAAGCCACACGAGCACGAAGAGCCCGAGCCCGACCCAATACACCCGCAGATCCGCGAGCAGGAGCGTCGAGATCAGGATCGCCCCGACAATCAGGATCCCACCCATCGTCGGCGTGTTCGCCTTCGACGCCATCTGCTCTTCAAGAGCCGCGGCGTCGCTCAAGCCGCTATCGCCAATCTTCATCCGATGCAGCAGCCGAATCGTCGGCTTGCCCGCAAGCACGACGATCGCAAACGCGAGCATCGCGCCGGCAAGCACACGAAACTCCGCCTGGTCCAGCACCTGCAGAAACCG
>JAJDDL010000331.1 GCA_029260335.1 Phycisphaerales bacterium
CGAGCCCCCGCGTTGCGAGCCGCGGCGATCTGCCGAGCTTCAATTCGGACAACCTCCGCGCCATACTCGCGCGCGATCTTCCCGGTCCGGTCCGCCGAGGAGTCATCGGCCACCACAATCTCATACGGCTCCTTGAGCGCATCGCCCGCGTCTCGAATCGATCCCAACGTGCGGCCAAGCAACAACTCCTCGTTGTGCGCCGGCACGACAAACGACACCAAGACCGCATCAGCCATCCACGATCGTACCCGATCACTCCAAAAGAACACCCCCGGCCAACAAGGCCGAGGGCGTCAGAGGGTCAGGAAACACGACAGAACTGGATTCAGCAGCCGATCACGAACGAATCGAGATAGGCAAAGAAGTCATCGGAATCGACGGTGCCATTGCCCGTCAGATCCGCCGCGGGATCGCCCGCCGCGAACAGATCCAGGTAGTCAAAGAAGTCGTCGGCGTCCGCGTCGCCATCGCCATCGATATCCGCATCGCAGCCCTTGGGCGGCGCGATGGCGTTGATCAGGATGCTGGTCGAGTTGCTATCGCGGTTGGGAACCGCGAAGTCGACCATCGTGTCGGCGTTGAAGTCCGCGACCGCCATCTGCTGCGGCGCGGTGCCGGTGGTGAACAGTGTGGGCGCGCCAAGCGTACCGCCGAGGTTTTCCAGGCCGGCAACAAATGTCAGATCCTCATCGCCCACCACCACATCGAGATCGCCATCGCGATCAAGGTCAACCGCGGCGATCTCGCCCGGATTCGCGCCGCCGGTTCCGAAGAACGCCGGACCGCTGAAAGAGCCGCCGTTGTTGACAAAGAGGTTCAGGAAATCACCCGAGGCGAGCACGTCGACGTCGCCGTCGCCGTCCATGTCGCCGGTCTCGATGGAGCTGGGACGCTGGCCCGGCGTTGCGATCGACTGCGCAAGACTGAACGCGCCGCCGTTGTTGGTGTAGAAAGACACATCGCGGATCTGGCGACGCCCCACGGCGAGGTCGAGATCGCCATCACCGTCAAAGTCGCCGAAGTCGACACCGCCGGCCTCATCACCCACCGAGAAGGTGTTGGGGCTGAACACGCCGCCGTTGTTGACCAGGACCGAGACGCTGCTGCCGTCGCGGTTGGCGGTGGCGAGGTCCATGTCGCCGTCGCCATCGACATCGCCCATCTTCATGCCTCGCGGGTCGGCACCCGTCGCGCTATCACCTGCGGGGGCGAAAACGCCGCCGTTGTTGGTGTACACGCGGACTGTGGTGTTGTTCTTGAGCACGACGGCGATATCGACATCGCCATCGCTATCAAAGTCGGCGGCCTGCATGGTGTCGGGCCCGGTGTTGGCGCCGGTGAGGACCTCGACGGGACCGCTAAACGTGCCGCCGTTATTGGTAAAGATGAGCAGGCGGTCCAGGTTGTCGACGCTGACGACGAGGTCCATGTCGCCGTCCCCATCAAAGTCACCAGCCGCGGCACCACCCGGCCGTTGCGCCGTCGCGAGATTCACCGCCGGGTCGAACGCGGGCGGGGCTGCCAACGCCGAGGCGGTGCATCCGGCGATCAGAGCGAGAACGGTTGTCTTCTTGGTCATTGCTTAGTCTCCTTCATTCGTTTCTGCTAGTTACGCCACACGGCGTGAGATGGAAGTCCGGTATTGCAAGTGGTGTGCCAACTGCGAAACACCACGCCTCGTTCGTCGTCAGTTGTCTGGTGCGTGGGTGTGGTCAGAGCGACGCAAAGCTGGCTTCCTCTGGCCTCAGCGCCCGGTTTAATGAATAAAGGCCGAGGCCCCTGTGGACGCTCGGCCTCGGAGTGAGAGCCGTAGTCGGTTTCCCTCGCGAGCAAACTCAGCAGCCGACTGAGAACAAGTCGAGGTAGGCAAAGAAGTCATCGGCGTCGGTATCGCCATCACCATCGAGATCAGCCGCGCCGTCGCGTGCGGCGAAGAGATCCAGGTACGCAAAGAAATCGTCGGCGTCGGCATCGCCGTCGCCGTCAAGATCAGCGGCGCATCCACCCTGGCCAACCACCACGCAAGCCGAGAGTTCGCTTGTCGTTCCTGCGAC
Source organism: Phycisphaerales bacterium (assembly GCA_029260335.1). Lineage (GTDB taxonomy): Bacteria > Planctomycetota > Phycisphaerae > Phycisphaerales > UBA1924 > S146-42. The sequence continues at coordinate 2,055 of JAJDDL010000331.1, forward strand.
AAGGTCGGTCGCGGTGGCGGTCACGAACTCCCCGGCACCGACTGACCCAAGGACTCGCGATTCAAACCCTGCATCGCCCAATCCGTCGGTCGTCACGTCTGCATAGCCAAGGAATCGCTCTGCTTCGCCGTGCCCTGAGGGATCGCACGCCTCGTTGGCGAAGAACTCGACTCGATACGCCCGATTTGCGTGTGAGTTCAACATGCCGACCACGTTCACGCCACCACCATCGGTCTCCGCTGCCTGGAGCACGGGGAAGTTTTGTAGCTCGTTGCCGCCGTTGGTGTCGACATCTCCGAGGTCATTGGGCGTGACACCGAGATCACCGCCGATCGGAATCAGATCGATGGCCAAGGAGCCGCTGTATGAGATGCTGTTGCCGGAGATAACTCCGTCGTCGATGAACGGGCCGACGTAGACGCCCGTGCGTTCGACGAAACGGATGGTGTTGCCCTGGCCCGGCTCCACTCCGCCGATGCGTGCCCCACGCGGCAGGTATCGAGAGGTGAATGGCGAAACCAAGACGCCGTTGAGCGTGCGGATCTGCCTCGTACCGGTCGCATCGGTGCCGATGAGGTTGTTCTCGACCACTGTACCGAGGTTATCGCGGTTGATCGCGTTGATGCGGATGGCCTGGCCGAAGAGCTGCCCCTGATAGTGGTTGCGGCCTTGGACCCAGAGCCCGGCAATCAGGTTTCCGCGAATGGTGGTGTTGACAGAGTCGTTGACCTCGACGCCGGTCGGGCCGATCTGCGAAACCCGCGCCGTCCCGGCCTCGTTCACACCAATGTAGTTGCCCTCGATGAGCGTATCGGTTGCCCAAGACACCTCGATGCCTTCGCCCTCGGGGAACCCTTCCTCGCCGTAACGACCGAAGCCGTTGATGATGTTGCGCTCAGCAGGGGATGGCCCCCCGATGCGGTTGCGGCTGGAGGTATCGCAATACGGGCTCGCGCCGACGAAGATTGTCTCAATGACGTTACCTACTACGACGTTGTCATCCGCTCCGCAGACCATCTCGACCCACTCGAGGATGTTGCGGTCCTCGGGGTTGGTCCCGCCGATGACATTGAACGAGCAGTGATCGGGATAGGGATCGATCTCGATCCCGTTGGTCACACAGCCCACGATCCGGTTGCGATTGCCATTCCAGATTGCGACCGCAGAACCCCGGAGCCAGACATTGCCCAGGCCCCTGATCTCGCAGTCGTCGGCGTTCAGGAAGATCGCGGGCGTGCCCCAGCCGTTGCCCTGCAGGCCGTAGATGCCGACTTCATTACCGTTCGGGTTGGTGTCGCCCGTGAACTTGGCCTGGCTTGCGAAGTCGATGATGGTCTGGTCATCGGTGATATTGAACGCACCGATCTCAAGCTTGAGCACGGCCATGTTGTCATCAAACCACCACTCATCGCGTGGGATGGCGAACTCGATTGTCTGGCCCTCAGGTGTGTTGTTTGTAGCGGTGATCGCCTCGCGAAAGGAGACGACTCCATCGGGTCCGGGCAGATCCGCGACCTGGCGTGCCCCGGTGAAATCCGTCACATCCTCAAGGGTCGTCACGGTGACAACCTGGGCCTGAGCCCCCGAAGCGAACACAATGGCTGCGGCCAATGCTGCAGTGCGATTCATTTCCATCCCCTATAGAGCAAGGTTCCTGTCTGTCCGCGAGGAAAGGAGGGTGATGCGGGAGCGAATCGCACCACCCACCGACATGGTCTTTAGCAAACCGC
>JAJDDL010000332.1 GCA_029260335.1 Phycisphaerales bacterium
CAGAAATACGACCAGAGCGGCGTGTCCTCGTGCAGATCCTGGCGGATCAGCGGCACGACGCAGATGGGAAAGTCCCCCGCGATCCCGCCGCCGATCTGGAAAAATCCGGGCGATCGCGGCGCGTTCTGCTGTTCCTGATACCACCGCACGAGCGAGATCATCGCGTCGACGCCGGATCGGACGACCCCGGTGGTAGCGACCGTGCCGTCCATCACCCGGGCGGCGAGCACATTGCCCAGAGTCGAATCCTCCCAGCCGGGCGTAAACAAAGGCAAGTTCCGCTCCGCCGCGGCGACCAGCCACGAGTCCGCCGGATCGATCTCATAGCTCTCGGCCCAGACGCCCGCGCGGATCAACTCATAGAAATACTCGTGCGGAAATCGCGACGCTCCATCGCTCGCCGCGGCCTTCCAGAGCTCGATCACCTGCCGCTCGACCCGCCGAAACGCTTCTTCCTCAGGGATGCACGTGTCGGTGACCCGGTTGTACCCGCTCTCGAGCAACGCGACCTCTTGCTCTACCGAAATATTGCGATAGTCCCCCAGCTTCTTGTAGTGCGAGTGCGCGACGAGATTAAACAGGTCCTCTTCGAGATTCGCGCCCGTGCACGTGATCGCGTGGACCTTGCCCTTTCGGATCATCTCCGCGAGCGATCGCCCGAGTTCTGCGGTGCTCATCGCGCCCGCGAGAGTCACCATCATTGGAGCGCCATCATCGACGGCCTGGGCGTAGCCGATCGCAGCATCGCGCAATGCCGCGGCGTTGAAGTGGCGATAGTGACGATCGACAAACTCGCGAATGCTCATGCTGGCTCCAGTCGCGGAAGATTCCGGGCCTAGAGCATAGAACCGAGCTCACTCATCCATGGATTCTCCCCTGGGAGAACCCGCCCAACCAGGGATTCCCGCTCAGCAGCCGTCAACGAACGCGTCGAGGAAGGCAAAGAAGTCGTCGGCATCGATCACGTCGTCATCCACGAAATCCGCCCGGTCATCGTCGGCGACGAAGAGGTCGAGGAACCCAAAGAAGTCGTCGGCATCGATGATCCCATCGCCGTTGATGTCCGCCGGGCAATCGGGGACAGGGGCCGTCCCCACGATATTGCCATCAGCGTTCACTGTCGCAACGCCCTGCACGTCTTGCGAGACCGACAACGAGGACTCGACCAAGACACTGGCATCGCCCACGACAACGGTCCCAGCAAGCGACTCCAGCACGACCGTGCCCGCGTCGGCGAGATCGATCGTCTGCTCGCATGGCAGTCCCGCGTCATCGAAGAACACACAGAACAATCCCGTTGCTTCATAGCTCAGGATGCCCGTGAGCAGCGCCGGGACGGCGAACACTTCGAAGTTTCCGCCTTCCAACGCCACCGGGCCGAGCGGCGTGCCGGGCGTCGCGTACGACGCCGAAACGCTGTCCCCCGTGATCGTCAAGCGCCCGACAAGGAAGATATCGATCTCCAGATCGATCCGCTCGAGCACGTTGATCTCAAAGTCATGCACCGTCAAGAAGCCGGGCGCGACGTAGTTATCCAACTGCAAATCGATCGAGCCGCCCAAGGGCGAGGTATCGCTGTCGTTCCCGATATCCGTCTGGAGTTCGATCCGGATGCTCGACTGTGAGGAGTCGATAGGAACATGGACCGGTTGTCCGAGAGCGGTGGCCCCGATCACAAAGGTCACGGCGAGTCCGAAGTTTCTCATCAATCACTCCTCCGCGGGCAGCGTATGCCGAAACGAGCGGTGCGCCAAGAACAAGCTCCTTGGCCGGGCAGAATCCGCAGTCAGACGCGACCGAGTGCCGTCCCGATAACGAGCCGAAACCTAGTCCCCGGGCTTGGGATCGACGTGTTCGAGCCGCTCTGCTGTCTCATGGGCATGATCGGGGCGATACCCCGCTTCCTCGATTAGATAGCTCTGCCACTGGCGATGGGCTCGCAGAACGCCATCTGCCCGCTCGCGACCCAGTTCACTCAACGACACGGATTCGCCAGCTCGAAGAACGAGATCCTCACGCATCGCAAGCTCGATCGCTCTGGAAGCGGTGCCCGCATCGCGGAGCACGACGGCCAGTTGTCCTTGCTCCACACTCGTGTCCCCGGCGTCCTCGGCCCGCTTCAACGTGACAATCAAGTCCTCAATCAGCACCCGAGTCGCCAGCTGTCTTTGCCTGCGGACCTGTTGCATCACACCGTGCCGAGGCGCGAAGAGCAAGGCCAAGCCGAAAATGACGCCCGCAAGCACCGCCATCGAACCCGCCGCACTCACGCTTGTATCGAAGCCAACAAGCGAGGGCCCCAACGCGCCGAGCCAATAGCCCCCCACCGCCGCGACGATAGCGACGATAGCGCTGACACCCAGTTGCGAACCCAATCGGTCGGTGAGAAGCCTTGCCGTGACACCCGGACAGATGAGCATCGCTATCACCAAGATGCTGCCCACCGCCTCGAATGACGCCACGGTCGCCGCGGCGACGAGCACCATGAGCATGTAATGCATCACACCCGCGTGAACGCCCTGGGTCGTTGCAAGCTGCGGATCAAACGAGACGATCCGAAGCTCCTTGAACAGCATGGCGATAAAGACGAGCGTCACCATCGCCATCATCAGCAGGATCCAAATCTGCCGAGGCACCGCCGCGAGCGTCGCGGGCGTGAATAGCTCGCCGAAGTCGCTCGGCACCGTCCATCCAAGATGCTCGGGCTGGCCGTGCAGCACGCAATCGGCGTCCAGATCGACTTGCCGGGCCGCTTGCTCGATCAGGAACACGCCCAGCGCAAACAGCACGCTAAACGTCACACCCATCGCGGCTCCGGGATCGACCCGCCCGTACCGGCGGATGACTTCTACCAGAACCACTGTCGCCACGCCGCTGAATCCCGCGCCCAGGAGCATCACGATCGGGTCGCGCGTCCCGGTGATGATGAACGCGATCACCAATCCCGGCAGTACCGAATGGCTGATCGCGTCGCCCATGAGACTCAGCCGGCGCAGGATCAGGAAGTTGCCAAGCAATCCACACGTCAGGGCGGCTAACGCTCCTGCGAGCATCGGCAGCAGATCCAACTCCAGAAACCGATGGAGCCCGGCATTCATAACGCCGCTCCTTGGACCGCGCCCCGACCATCTAGCGCCCGCTCCAACTCTTCGATGAGCTCATCGCTCAGCACATGCTCGACCTTGTCCACCGACCAATCAACGTGCGACGGCGCGATGTCGGCATGCGACACGAGATACTGCTCCCATAGAGCGTGATTGCGTGCGACCCTGCCGCCTTGCTCACGACCGCGATCAGTCAGCCGCAAACCGTCACTCTTGCTCGACAACCAGCCCTGGAATGCGAGTGCCCGTCCGAACAGCCCTGTCCGGAGCCCCGACCAGCCACGCATACGCATGACTCGTCGTATCTCTTCGTGCCCAACCACCGCTTCGCCCGCGGCTCCGCGCTCGTGAAGTTGCTCGAGCAGGTGGTCCCGCGCGATCTTCCACTTCAGGTGTGCACGCTGGAACCCTTGGGCCAACATCCCCCGCCTTGGGGCGAGGAGCATGCTCGCGAGGAAGACAGCCCCAGCGCAGAGCACAATGACCGCGCCCGCAGGCTTGCGAGGCAACAACGCCGAGACCGCCGCGCCGAGATACCCGCTCAATCCTCCGATGATCGCGGCTATCACCACGAGCCAGCGCAACCGATCGGTCCAGAACCGAGCAGCCGCGGCTGGGATGATCAGCATCGCCACCACGAGAATAAGCCCCACCGCTTGCAACCCCGCCACCGTCACCAGCACAATGAGCGACATCATCAACAGATCAATGAACGTCACGGGCCAACCCGTCACGCGCGCAAAGCCCTCGTTGAACGAGACCAGCGCGAACTCCTTGAGCAAGAGCACCGCCGAGATGATCGCAACAAGCGTGATCACGCTCATCAGCACCGCGTCGGCGGTCAGCATCGAGGCGGTTTGCCCATAGATGAACCGGCTGAGCCCGCCCTGACTCCCCGTGCTCATGGATTGGACCACGCTCAAGAGCACGATCCCCGCGCCGAAGAACACACTGAGCACGATCCCGATCGCGGCGTCCTCGCGCACCCGTGGATGCCTGTGGATAGCCTGAATCGTCACCACGCCCAGCACACCTGTCACCGCCGCGCCGATGAGCAGGATCGCCATCGACTTGCCCTCGATCCCGATCGCCGCCGAGATCATGAAGGCGAGCGCAATCCCCGGCAGCGTTGCGTGGCTCAGCGCGTCGGCCATGAGTGATCGCTTGCGGAGCAGCGCGTAGCACCCGATGATGCCCGCCGCGATCCCGAGCAGCGTCGTGCCGAGCATGACCGTCGTGGTGTTGAAGCCGCGCTGGAAACCGAGCGTTTGCAGGATCTCCTGCCAACTCGGCAACGGCTCGCTCCCCGCCGCGAGCGAGGGTGGAGCGCCATGCCCGATCTGGCCGAGCAGCGATCTCACACGCCGCTCCTGGCGACCGCTTCGCTGGCTTCACTGAGCAGCGTAAGCCGCCCGCCGTAGGTTTTGTGCAGGTTCTTCTGGGTGACGGTCTCCGCCACCGGCCCGCTCGCGACAACGCGCATGTTGAGGAGCAGTGCGTGATCGAAATACTCCCCCACGGTCGCGAGATCGTGATGCACACAAATGACCGACTTGCCCTGCTGCTGCAACTCACGCAATACCTCGACGATCGCCCGCTCGGTCGACGCGTCCACCCCGGCAAACGGCTCGTCCATGAAGTACAGATCCGCCTCTTGCGCCAAAGCCCGCGCCAGAAACACGCGTTGCTGCTGCCCGCCAGAAAGCTGCGAGATCTGGCGATCGGCGTACTCTGCCATCCCCACGCGATCCAGGCACTCCTTCGCCGCCATCTTGTGCGACCGAGAAACCGGCCGGAACCACCCGATTTTGCGATAACGCCCCATGCAAACGACATCGAGCGCACTCACCGGAAACTCCCAGTCCACGCTCTCGCGTTGAGGGACGTACCCGATCCGGCCTCGCGCCTGTCGCAAGGGCATACCCCAGAACTCCACGCGGCCCGAGGCCATTGGTACCAACCCCAGGCACGCCTTGATCATCGTGCTCTTACCCGCCCCGTTCGGCCCAACGATCGCGACAAGTGCCTGCTGTGGCGCATCGAAATCGATATCCCATAACACCGGCCTGCGTCGATAGGCGACCGTCATCGCATGGATCGAAACCGGACTGTCCGCCGAGTGCTCAGGGCGTGCATCGAGCACGCTCCGCGCTTGGACCGTGATGGGATCGCCGCCAACCGCGACCTGGTCTGCCTTCATGAGCCCAACCTACCCAACATGCCGCGTTCGGGCGCCTCGCCGCCAAGGGCCCGCACGATGGTGGTCACGTTGTGATCGATCATGCCGATATACGTGCCCTCGTACGATCCGGGGTTGCCCATGGCGTCGCTAAAGAGGCTGCCGCCGATGATGACATCATGATCCCTTGCCCGGGCACCATTCACGAGCGCCTGGACGTTTCGCTCCGCGACGGTGCTCTCGATGAAGACCGCCGGAATGTCTCGCTCGACGAGCATGTCGACCAGGTTCTCGATATCCCGAACACCGGCCTCAGACTCGGTGCTCAAGCCCTGGATACCAACCACCTCGAATCCGTAACGCCTACCAAAGTAGTTGAACGCGTCATGAGCCGTGATCAACACGCGACGGTGCTCGGGCACGGTCTCGATCGCGTTGCGGACATAATCGTCTAACGCTTCAAGTTGCTCGGCGTAGCTCTCTGCATTTGCAACATATTGGTCCTTGCCCTTGGGATCGGACTCGATGAGCTTGTCGCGAATCACCGTCACGACACTCGACCACGCAATGGGGTCCATCCACACATGGGGGTCGTAGTAGCCCTCGAGTTGCTCGGGTTCTAAGAGCTCGCTCTCGCTGATCAGTTCGGTGACCGGAAAAACAAACCGCCCCGCCGCGGCTCGTACGAACACGTCAGAGAACTTGCCCTCCAACTGGATACCGTTGTAGAGCACGAGCTTCGCGCTCATGATCTTGTCGATATCGCTCCGCGTCGGCTTGTACAAATGCGGGTCCACACCCTCACCCATCAGCGCGATGACCTCCGCGCGTTCGCCAGCCACCTGACGTGCGACGTCGGCGATCATGCCGGTCGTGCATACGACCTTCGACTCATCCTCAGAACTTGAACAACCGACCGCTCCCAAGAGGAACGAAGCCAGCACTGCCCAAAGGCAAAGCCCAAAGTACCTCGACCCTTGCATGGACATCCCTCTTGGCACAAGATTACGAAAGTTGGTCATGACGCAATTGTAGCCTAGGACACATTTCCGGGCCAACCGACAGGCGCTGGCCCCCTTTTCCGCCTCCTAGCCTCCCGTGAGACTCGCGAGCGCCATCGACGCAAGCGAAAGAACAAGGAAGAACCCGCACATATCGGTTACCGTGGTCAGAATCGGTCCCGAGGCCAACGCCGGGTCCTTGCCGAGTTTCTTCAGCGCCAGAGGCACGCACCCGCCGATTCCCACGGCGATCACGGTATTGAGCATCAGTGCCGATCCCACGACCAACCCAAGTGCCACGTTGCTCTTCCAGACCCAGGCCAACACACCGATGAGCAAGCCCAGGACGAGACCATTGATGATTCCCACCGACACTTCCTTGCGGAGCACTCGCAATGCGTCGCCGGGACGGGTGACCCCCAGGGTCATCTCGCGCATGCTCACCGCGACCGCCTGGTTGCCCGAGCATCCGCTCATGTCCGAGATGATCGGCAAGAAGACCGCCAGCGCGATTACCGCCTCCAACGTGTCCTGATGCATCGCGATAACACTTGCCGCGATCATGTTGAGCACGATGTTCACACTCAGCCATGCCAAACGTCTGCCCGAGCGCACCCGCAGGGGCATGGAACGCAGCTCCTCGCCGCCGATGATGCCTTGACTCTGCCGGAACGCGGATTCGGCATTCTCAGCAAGCGCCGTTTCGACCGCCGAGCGATGCACGACACCCACCAGGCGACGTTTCTCACCTACCACTGGTA
>JAJDDL010000333.1 GCA_029260335.1 Phycisphaerales bacterium
CGAGCCCCAGTCGCAAGCCCAGTCGGACGCGACCACTAGGCCGAGCAAGCAAGCCGTGACGCTCCAGAACATGCACCAGGTCATCCCCGGCGTGCTCAGTGGCTCCGAGCCTACTCGCGCCTCAGACTTCCAGCGCCTCCAGATCCTCGGCATGCGTTCGATCTTGTCGGTCGACGGCGCAACACCCAACACCGAACTCGCGCGCGAGTGGGGCATGCAGTACGCGCATGTGCCGATCGCCTACGGCAGCGTCGAGCCTGCCGACCGACTCGCGATCACCAAGGCCATTCGCGACCTGCCAAGGCCGCTGTTTATCCATTGCCACCACGGCAAGCATCGCGGCCCGACCGCCGCGGCGATCGGGCTCATCGGCACAGGCGAGATGTTGCCCGCCGAAGGCTTGGCGTTTTTGCAAACCGCGGGGACGGCCGAGAGCTATGCGGGGCTGTTCCAAGCCGTCCGGGATGCCCAGATTTTGGCTCCCGAGGTATTGCGCGACATCTCCATGCCGCCCGAGATCGCCCCGGTGCCAGAGTTCGTTGGCTCGATGGCGCAGATCGGAACCGCCTTTCACAACTTGGACTTGTTGCGTGCGAGCGGGTGGGAAGCGCCGCCGACCCATCCCGATCTGGTTGCGCTCGCCGAGTCTGGAATGATCCATCACCGTTTGCGGGCCATTCGAGCAAAGCCCACCCACGACTGGCAGGATGACGTCGAGTTCGATCAGTTGCTTCGCGCAGCAGAAGACGCGGCTAAGGCGTTGGAGGCCTCGTTCAGTTCGAAGACAGGCGACGTTGGACGGCTGACCGACGAACTCGAGCGTTCGTGCGTGGCGTGTCACGATCTCTATCGGTAGCGCTTTGTGTGCAGAGCGTCGGTTCTGAAGCAACCTCGCTTGCGCTGCGGGCTCGCAGCGCCATCATGCCGCGAGCACGCGCGCTCCCAATGCCTCGCGCACAATCCCAACGACCTCGGTCGCATCGCCGGACCGGGCGAACAGGACGTTCCCCTCGTGCACCAATCGCGCACTGGCCACGGTCTGTCCGACCAGGATGACCGGGATGTCGGTACCCAACAGAAGCGCGCGCAAAGCACGCGAATCCTCGATGCAATCCAGCTTGCTCGCCGGGATCACAATCGCATCGGGCATATCGTCTTCCAAAGACTCCAACGCCTCGCATGTGTCTGGCGCGAGCATCACGGCGTGTCCGGCTAGGCGCAACGCCCGGCTGTAGACATGCTCGGTCAAAGGCTCACCATCGATCAGCAAAACAGTATGTGTCATCACGAACCCCACTCATCAGCGTCGCGAACACCTGACGCCCGAGAACTCGGTCCTCCGCGGACCATCCATCGGCCCGCGCGGCCGGGCTTCTGAAGTCCGGTCGGTGGGCACATGATGTTCTTCCGCTTGCTGCGCCTCGCGTTTCAAAAAACCGCTCAACCCACCCCAGATTCGACCGCAGCGGGCCCCCCAGGGCTCGGCCAGTGGCTTGGCGGGGGCAAGCGCAGAAACCGCGCAAGCCTGGGAGCACACAGCACAAACGGAATCGTGTCCAGCATCGCCACTGCAAACTTGAACAGATATCCCGTCGCGATGAACGCCAGAAGCTGCATCCGGACCCCGCGATCCACATCGATGGGCAAGGCTTTCGCGTAGTAGTGGGTAATCAGGATGACCGCCGTGGTGTCCACGAGCTGGCTCACCATCGTGGAGCCGTTATTGCGCAGCCACAAGTGTTTGCCCTTGGTCAGATTCTTCCAGAAGTGAAAAACATACACGTCTACAAACTGCGCAATCAGATACGCGATCATCGATGCGACCACGGCACCGAACGCGAGCGCCCGCACCTCATAGAACACCGGCGGCCGCCCTGCGGCGTCGGTCGCGAGCGAGCCATCAGCAAGCCGCTCTTCAAATCCCGGCAATGTGCCCCCGAGCCACAGAATCGTGATTACCCAGATGTTGAGCAGCAACCCCATCCACACCACTAAGCTCGCACGCTTGCGGCCGTACAACTCGCTGATGAAGTCGGTGCACAAAAATGTGATCGGGTAGGGCAGCACACCCACGGCGACCGCAAAGACAGTCACCCCCGGCGTGGCTTCATCTAGATCGAGCTCGAAGAGTTTGATGAATCGGGTGATGCCCAAAATGTTGAGCATCGTGAGTGTGCCCAGGAACAGGCCGCTGAGCAGGAGGAACACCCCCTCACGCCGAGCGTGCAGCTGCAGCTCGCTCAGCCGCGGCAGATCCTCGTAGCGATGCTGGGACGAGGGCAGCGTTTGGTCGTCCATGGATGCAGGGTAGCGTGAGCCCCAAGCAGCGGGTGTCCGGATCGCGTAGCATCATCGTCTATGCCCAGCGCGACCCAAACGAACCAGCCCACGCCCGAATCAGCAACCAGTGCGAGCGAGAAGAGAGTGACCGAGCCCAAGTCCAAAAAGTCCAAGCCTAAGGGTGAAGATTCGGTATTTCTCGCGATGGTCGAGGCCGTGGTCTTTAGCACCGACCGGCCCGTCTCTGCGGGCAAGCTCGCCGAGGGCCTGGAGGAGTTCCAGTCCCATCCGGCGGCCTCCGAGAGCAAGGAGGCCGATGAGAACTCCGAGCAAGATCCGGCGAGCAGCTCGAGCGTGGATCAGAAGCGAATTGCCGCGGCTGTTGCCGCCCTGAACGAGCAATACGAGCAATCCGGGCGGTCCTTTCGCATCGAGCAGGTCGCCGGCGGGTATCGGGTGATGACGCTTGCGGAATATGCGGACGTGATCGGTGCATTCCAGAAACAGCGCGACTCGAGCAAGCTGAGCAAGCCGGCTCTCGAGACCCTGGCCATCGTCGCCTACCGCCAGCCGATCACTCGGGCGGATCTGGAGGCGATCCGGGGCGTATCGTGCGGGGAAGTTCTCAGGTCGCTTCTGGAGAAGCGTCTGATCGCGATCACTGGGCGGGCCGAGGTCCTCGGTCGTCCGATGTTGTACGGGACCACCAGAGCCTTTCTTGATGCCTTCGGCCTCAGCTCGATCAAGGATCTCCCCCAGACTGGCGACCAAGCCGGCGAGCTCTCGCAAAGCCTCTGATGGCACCAAGGCTGGCGCCAAGGCCAGCCGAGCTTCGCACGCGAGCCTGCTCAAGCGACAGTACCGTCCAGGCTGGGCGGGCACGCTCTACCTGCTCACGACGTTGTTTCTCGCGGTCGGGGCGATCAACAGCCAGAATAACTTGCTGTTCTGGGCCTTCGGGCTCGCGATCGCCGGCATGCTTGTTTCCGGGGTCATCTCTGGAACGGGCCTCATGGGATTGCGTGTCGAGCGGCTGCCTGTTCGCGACGCACGTCTGGGCGAGCCGAGCGTTGTTCGATACCGGGTGCGCAATCGCAACCGATTGATGCATGCCTTTGGGCTGACGATCGAAGAGCTGCCGCGGGCGTCGCGCAAGGCACCGGCCGAGACCTGGCCCGGGTTTTTCAACGCACCCAGCACATTCGTGCTCCAGGCACGGGCAAGGCGAGATGTCACCGCCGAGGCGCTCATGCTCCCCAAGACCCGCGGCGTTGCGTCGCTTCGGGTCATGCGGATCAGCAGTTCTTTCCCATTCGGGCTGGTGCGCAAGAGCGTCCTGCTCGAGCAAGAAGCCACCGCCGTTGTCTTGCCCGCGCGGGTGCAACTGTCCCGATCGCTCAGACGAGACGTTCGCGCGTGCGCCGAGTCGGGCACGCAAGTCTCCACACGCGTCGGCATGGGTGATGACTTCTTCGGCGTCCGCGAGTACGTCCCCGGGGATTCGCCCCGACAGATCGCATGGCGGGCCTCGGCAAGGGTGGGCGAGCTGCTCGTCCGGCAAACCAGCGCCCCGGCGCCGCATCGACTCTGGGTCGTGCTCGATCTTCTGTCCGCAGCGCGAACCGATTGGTCCAGCGAACTCGCAATTGCCGCCAGCGCTGAGTTGCTCAGAGAAGCCAGTATTCAGGGCTATGCGGCCGGGCTCTGTGTGCCCGGCTTTGGCATCGTCGAGGTGCCCAGGCAGGGCCCTCGGTATGTGGCTCAACTCGAGCTTCGACTCGCACGGCTCGATACACAGAAGCCAGGCACGGGCAGAGACGAGATTCCCGCGCGAAGCCTGATGCGCGAGTCGTTCTTCGTCATCCACGCGGGACACTTAAACCCAAGCCTCGGCCCCGCGTCGGCGAACCGCGCGAGCGCTCTGGAGCCCGAGCATCTGGTCGTTGATCCTTTGCAGCTACCCGCAAGCCTGCGGCCGGGGGTGGCGTTATGAACGATCGGGGTTTTCCAAGGTTGGTGCTCGCGCTGGTGCTCACCGCTTTTTTTCTGTATGCGGTCGCCGATGCCAATGTGCTCGTGCTCTTGCCGGGCATCCCCTTGGCGATCCTGGGCTGGTTCCTCACCAGATCTCGCAAGCACCCCATGCCCAAGGTCATCCTCACCTTTCTCGTACTCGGCGCGGTCGCCAACGCGGGGCTCGGTATCGTCCGTGACGGACTCGATGTCACGGATTTCTGTGAGTTTGTCGTGCTCGTTCAACTCATCAAGCTTTTCGATAAGCGAACCGCTCGCGATTACTCCCAGTTGATCACCCTGAGCACATTCCTCGCGATCGGGAGTGTGCTCACCAGTTCAGACATCGTGCCGGGCATGATCTTGCTTGGCTTCATCCCGCTGCTCATCGTGACCGCGATGCGTTTCCAGTTTTACGCGGGGCGTGAGCGCGATATTGATCATGCCAAGAGCCTGGGGGTTGAGCCAGCGTCGCTGAGCTTGCGGGTGCGGGGCGTGGGTGGCCTTGCGTTGCTCACCTTGATGAGCAGCACCGCCATCAGCGCCGTGGTTTTCGTGATGGTCCCCAGAGGCCTCGGCGCAGACGCATTCGGCAGCTGGACACGGGCGGTTTCCGGCACGCGCACCGGCTTCTCCGACACCGTCCGACTGGGCGGCGACGGACTCATCAGCGAATCGCAACAGGTCGTGCTCGATGTTTCGATCAAGGACCCCGCGGGCAACGTCGTCGGCGGTCCGCACGAGGTCTTCTACCTGCGCGGCGCGGTGCTCAATGAGTATGTGAACGGAACATGGGGCCGGCGCGAGACGAAACTCAAGCCATACGAAGCGGTCCCGGGCGACTCCATGCCGTTCGGTCTCGCAGGAGGCGAGAAGGTCGACATCGTCCAGACCATCACCCTCCGGGACGTGCCCAGAGAGAAGTCCTATCTCTTCGCGGCTTGGAAGCTGACCAAGATCACGTTCGAGCAGGCCTGCCAGATCAACTATGACCCATACTCGCGGACCTTCCTGCGCCGCGGCGACCCCGGCAAGTTCCAATACACCGTTGAATCGGTCCGCCAGCATCAGATCCCCGACGCCAACGTCCCCGCGCGCACCGAGGAGATCAGCTTTCCCTCTGAGCCAATCCGCGAGCTCACAAACCAAGTCCTCCAGAAAGTCGACATCGGGCCCGATCAGCTCAGTGTGCAGGGGGACCGCTTGTCACTCGCGGCGCGGTCCATTGAGAATCACCTCAGGACTAACTTCGCGTACAGCCTGGAGATGCGGCGTCCCCTGGACGACACCGATCCCATCGAGTGGTTCTTGTTTGAGTCCAAGACTGGGCATTGCGAGTATTTTGCTAGCGCCATGGTCGCGATGTGCAGAAGCGTCGGAGTCAACGCGCGTGTGGTGACCGGATATGTCGCC
>JAJDDL010000334.1 GCA_029260335.1 Phycisphaerales bacterium
ATCGGCGACTGGTCCACCTCGATGATCCGGTCCACATGCTGCACGCCATTGATCCGCGCGTGCTCGCCCGGCACGACCCGAGTCCCGAGCAGCTTCTTCTTGAGCGCCTTGACGAGGATCTGGTTCACAAGCGTGCTCTTGCCGCTGCCCGAAACGCCCGTGACCGTGAGCAACCCGCCGAGCGGGAACGACACGTCGACTGACTTCAGGTTGTTCGCCTTGGCACCCTTGATCGTGATGGCTTTCTTCTCGCTCAGTTTCCGCCGGAACTCGGGGATTTCGATCCGTCGTCGATCGGCGAGGTAATCGCCCGTCAAGGACTCGGGCTCGGCGGCAATGTCATCGATCGAACCCTGGGCCACGATCCGCCCGCCGTGCACGCCCGCGCCCGGCCCAATATCCACCACATGGTCCGCCGCCCGAATCATCTCCTCGTCATGCTCTACGACTAACACCGTGTTGCCGATGTCGGTCAGATGCCGGAGCGTCGTGATCAGACGCGTGTTGTCGCGAGGGTGCAGACCGATCGTGGGTTCGTCAAGCACGTAGCACGCGCCAACGAGCCCCGAGCCAACCTGGGTCGCAAGCCGGATCCGTTGCGCTTCGCCGCCCGAGAGCGAACTCGTACGCCGATCCAGACTCAGATAGTCCAGTCCAACGCTCGTCAAGAATCGCAGCCGGTTTCCAACCTCCCGGATGATCGGCTCTGCGATCTGGCGCTGCTCGCTCGTGAGTTTCAGACCATCAATGAACCGGATTGCGTCGGTAATTGTCAGCCGGCTGAGCTCAGAAATATTGAGCATCGTGCCGGCCGAGCTCGGCCGCCCGATCACCACGTTGCTCATGGCGCCCTCGGTCTGGGCCGCTCGGTCCGATTCGAGTTGCACGTGCAATGCCTCGATCCGCAGCCGATCGCCCATGCATTGCGGGCAAGAGTGCTCGGCCATGAACTGCTGCAAATGGTCCTTGACCCACGTGCTCTCGGTCTTCTCAAACCACGCCTTGAGCATCGGCAACACGCCGGCCCATTTCGTGCCAGGCTTGCCGTGCATCAGCGCTTCGTACTCATCCTCGTCCAACTCGCTGACAGGCGTCGACAGACTCAAACCATTCGCTCTGCAATAGCGACGCAAAATGCGGGGATAGATCATCCCGCCGGGCCCGTTCTTCTTCCACGGCGCGATCGCGCTGCTGTGCAGCGTCTTCTCTTCGTCCGGAATCACGAGTTCTTCATCGAACTCCAGAATCGCGCCGAGCCCGTGACACGTCGGGCACGCCCCGTGCGGGCTATTGAAACTGAAAAGCCGCGGCGCAAGCTCGCTGATGGCGTACTCCGGATTCTCCGGATCCGCCAACCGGTCACTGAACGCATGATCCGTCCACTCCGAGTCGTGCGAGCCCGAAGCGCGAGCAAGGGTTTTCTTGGAACCCCCCGTTCCATCGCCTCGTCCGGTCATCACCGAGACAATCACACTCCCATCTCCGAGTTTCAGCGCCGTCTCGATCGCCTCACTCAACCGCTGCCGCACGCCCTCTTTCAAGACGATCCGATCAATCACCGCCTCGATATCATGCTTGTGATAACGCCCCAGATCGAGCGGATTCTCCCCGCCTTCCTTCAACGCCTCCCGCAACTCGACAATGCTGCCATTGACCCGCGCTCGCCCCCAGCCTTGCGCTTGCAGCCCCTCCATCACATCCTTGTGAAACCCCTTCTTGGTCCGCACCACCGGCGCAAGCACCATGAGCCGCGACCCCTCGTCCCATCGCATGATCGCGTCGACGATCTGCGTCGCGCTCGAAGCCGTGATCGGCACCCCGCGCCGCTCGACAATGGTCCCATCCTTCTTGACCTTCTTCGGCGCCCACGAGTACGCCGTGCCGCACCGCGCATAGAGCAATCGCAGATAGTCATAGATCTCCGTCGTCGTCGCAACGGTCGACCGCGGATTGTGCGAACTCGAGCGTTGCTCGATCGCAATAGTGGGGGGGATGCCCTCGACCTCTTCGACATCCGGCTTCTTGATCTGGTCGAGAAACTGCCGCGCGTAGGCCGACAAGCTCTCCATGTACTTCCGCTGACCCTCGGCGAAGATAGTGTCGAACACCAAGCTGCTTTTGCCCGACCCCGACAACCCCGTCATCACGATCAACTCATCGCGCGGAATCGTCAGATCGACGTCTTTGAGATTGTGTTCCTTCGCGCCGCGAACGCGAATCACCCGCGCGCTCTCGGCCGCCTTGGGCGCAGACCGCTTCGCGGGTGCTGTCTTCTTCTTCGTCCGCTTCTTCCGCGGCTTTGGTTCGATCACACCGGCTCCATCCCTGCCCATCAGACCTCCTCCATCTAGCTCCGATGGTAGGGTCCTGTCAGATGCCCGCCCGCCGATGCTCAACCGTCCCCTGTCGACTCGTCCTCCACGCCCGAGGCATCCACGCCAGCGGATTCACCCGTCACCTCGCTATCACCCTCAGCCTCCGTCGACGCCTCAGCCTCCCGCGCGTCCTCGGCCTCCTGCAATGCCCGCATCTTCGCCCGCTGCGACGAGATAATCCCCAAGAACACCAACCCAATCGCAATCCCCAGGAAATACGCCCCAAACCGCCGCATAGCACCAGACCCCCGCTCACTCATCGCCCAAGCCTTCCTGCAACTGCGTCCCCAGTGATCGCGCCAAGATTCGCATCCCCATCCGTTGCTTCGCACCCCGCCACAACCATCCAACACCCATTCCCCACTCTGTGCCCTCTGTGGTGAATCATCTCCCCTTCTTCCGCCGCTTCTTCCCCGCCTTCGTCCCCGCCATCCCCGCCTTGCGCTTTCGCCCCTTGCCTCCAAGGATCTCCCCCAACTCCGCCCGCGTGATCGTCGCATAATCGCCCGCTTCTGCGATCAGCTTCTTCAACGCATTGGCCTGATCCCGCAGATCCGCGGCCTTCTCAAACTGCAACGACTCGGCAGCCTTCAACATCTCTTCCTCAAGCGTCACCACCAACGCACCCGCCTCGAACGCTTCCTCAACATCCGTCAGCGCCTCGCGCGCCAATCGCCGGGCCTTGAGCTCGGTCTCGATCCCCCGCCGAATCGGCTTGATGATCGTCTCGGGCGTAATCCGATGCTCCTCGTTGTACGCCACCTGCTTCACCCGCCGACGCTCGGTCTCGTCAATCGCCTGCTGCATCGCCGGCGTCATCTTGTCGGCGTACAGGATTACAAGGCTGTTCGCATTCCGCGCCGCCCGCCCCATCGTCTGAATCAAGCTCGTCCCACTGCGCAGGAACCCCTCTTTGTCGGCGTCCAACACGCACACAAGGCTCACCTCCGGCAGGTCCAATCCCTCTCGCAACAGATTCACGCCGACCAGAACGTCAAAGTCCCCCGCGCGCAAGTCCGTCAGAATCTCAATCCGCTCCAACGTGTCGATCTCGCTGTGCAGATACCGCACCTTCAACCCGGCCTTGTCCAAATAGTTCGTCAGATCCTCGCATAACCGCTTCGTCAGAGCGGTGATCAACACCCGCTCGCCGCGCTTCACCCTCTCCTCGCACGCCAAAAGCAGATCCGGCACCTGCCCCTGCGCCGGCCGCACACTGATCTCCGGATCCAAAAGCCCGGTCGGGCGAATCACCTGCTCGGCAACCTCGCCCCCACACTTCTCGAGCTCATACGCCGCCGGCGTCGCACTCACAAACAAAAGCCGCGGCACCTTCGCCTCAAACTCCTCAAAACGCAACGGCCGATTATCCATCGCGCTCGGCAACCGAAACCCATGCTCCACCAACACCTTCTTGCGAGCCTGATCCCCATTAAACATCGCCCGCACCTGCGGCATCGTCACATGGCTCTCATCAATAATGCACAACCAATCGTCCTTGTTCGTCCTAGTAACACCACTCTCCGAGCTCTCTTCCAAGGTGGCACAGCTCTCCGAGCTGTGTGCCTCCCCTTCCCTGGTGGCACAGCTCTCTGAGCTGTGTGCCTCCTGACCATCCCCCTCAGTAGAGTTAAGTGCACCAACCCCATCGCCCCCCACAAACGCCCCATCCCCCTTCACCCCCGGCGCGTAATCAAAGTAGTCCAACAAAGTAAACGGAGCTTCCCCCGGCTGCCGCTGATCAAAGTAACGCGAGTAGTTCTC
>JAJDDL010000335.1 GCA_029260335.1 Phycisphaerales bacterium
CGGCTCCGATGCAGTACATCGCGCCGTACACCGGCTGCACGATGGGCGAGTACTTCATGTGGCAGGGCAAGGAGGGCAAGACGCCCAAGCACGCTCTGTGTATTTATGACGACCTTTCCAAGCAAGCCGTGGCGTATCGCCAGTTGTCGCTCTTGCTTCGCCGTCCGCCGGGGCGTGAGGCGTATCCGGGCGACGTGTTCTATCTGCACAGCCGTCTGCTCGAGCGTGCGACCAAGCTCTCAGATGACAACGGCGCGGGGAGCCTGACGGCCCTGCCGGTCATCGAGACTCAAGAGGGCGACGTCTCGGCGTACATCCCGACCAACGTGATCTCGATCACCGACGGCCAGATCTATCTGGAGCCCGAGCTGTTCTTCTCGGGTGTTCGCCCGGCCATCAACGTGGGTATCTCGGTCTCGCGCGTGGGCGGCAACGCTCAGGTGAAGGCCATGAAGCAGATCGCGGGCTCGCTCCGATTGGACCTCGCGGCGTATCGCGAGTTGGAGGCGTTTGCCCAGCTCGGTACCGACCTGGACAAGGCGACCCAGGCCAAGCTCGATCGTGGTGCGAGAATGGTGGAGCTGCTCAAGCAGCCGCAGTTCAAGCCCGACCACGTGACCGATCAGGTGATCTCGATCTTCGCGGGTACGCGTGGCTTCCTCGATGATGTCAAGCTGCCGGACGTTGCGGCGTTCGAGGCGGGGATGATCAACTACATGCACACCTCGGGCAAGGCGGTCTGGGACGAGATGGACCAGATGCGAGGGTTCGATAAGACTGGCGAGCTTGAGGGCAAGCTCAAGGACGCTTTGAATGCGTTTAAGAGTGGGTGGAAGGCGCCGGCGAACTGATCGTCCGATATTGAAGATCAAGCTGACGAGCGGGCATGTCGCCCGCTCGTTTTTTTTCTCCGTCCCCAATCTCCGAAGACGTCCTGATACACTGCGCCGATTGTCGGGGGGCAGGGTTTGAGTCGCGCAGTCACGATGTTGCTTCAGAAGGTCGAGCAGGGCGACCGCGAGTCCGCGGCTGAGCTGTTGCCTTTGGTTTATCAAGAGTTGCGAAAACTCGCGGCCGCGAAGATGGCCAATCTTGGGCCCGATCAGACGCTCCAGCCGACCGCTCTTGTTCATGACGCTTATCTCAAGCTCGTCGGCGAGGAAGATCCTGGATGGGAAGGGCGTCGCCATTTCTTTGGCGCCGCAGCGAACGCGATGCGCCAGATCCTGATCGACGCCGCAAGGCGGAAGAAAACAGCCAAGCACGGCGGAGGTCATCTGCGTGCCGATCTGGATCCCGACCAGACGCCAGCGATGCGATTTTCGATGCCCGTAGAGGACATGGTCGCGTTCGATGAAGCGCTGCACGCGTTGGAACGACAGGATGCTGAGAAGGCGGAGATGGTCAAGCTGCGGATCGTGCTCGGCCTCAGCCGCGAGCAAACGTCCGAGGTCCTGGGTATCTCGACCCGCACGCTCGATCGTCACTGGCGATTCATCGTGGCGCACATGCACCGATCGATCCATCCGCAAGATGAGCGGAAGGAAGTCGAATGAGCGAAACGGACATCGAGGCGATCTTCCATGAAGCGATGGATCTTGCGTCAGAGGACGTTGCGGAGTTCTTGGGTAAGCGATGCGGAGCAGACCAGAGCCTGCGACGTGAAGTCGAGCTTCTGATCGAGCATGCCAGCCTTGCGGATGCCGGATTCCTGGGCGAGCCCATGGTCGCGACCGAGCATGGTGCGGATGTCGTTGCCGGAGACATGATTGATGGTCGCTATCGGTTGTGCCGCCCGCTGGGCGAGGGTGGGCTGGGTGTCGTGTGGCTCGCGGAGCAGACCAAGCCAATGCGTCGAGAGGTTGCGCTTAAGATCGTGAAACTCGGCATGGACTCCAAGGAAGTGATCGGGCGCTTCGAGGCTGAGCGAAACGCGCTCAACATTATGGACGATCCGGGCATCGCTCGCATGTATGACGCGGGGATAACCGATCGCGGGCGACCGTACTTTGTGATGGAGCTTGTGCGGGGCGAACCGATCACGGCATTCTGCGATCATGAGCGTTTGACGACGCGTGAGCGGCTTGAGCTGTTCATGGTCGTCTGTCAGGCGGTGCAGCATGCGCACCAGAAGGGTGTGATCCATCGCGATCTCAAGCCGAGCAACATCCTGGTAGAGCTGCGCGATGGCAAGCCCGCGCCCAAAGTGATCGACTTCGGCATCGCCAAGGCCACGGCCCAGAAGCTGACCGAACGGACGATCTACACGCTCGAGGGCCAGCTCATCGGCACGCCCGAGTACATGAGCCCCGAGCAGGCCGAGATGAGCGCCGTGGGTGTTGATTCCACGAGCGACATCTACTCGCTGGGCGTGATCCTCTATGAACTTCTCACCGGCACGCTGCCGTTCAACCCCGAGACCCTCCGAAGCAAGGGGCTCAGCGGGATCGCCAGGGCCATCCGCGAGACCGAACCGGCACGCCCCAGCACGCGCCTCAGTTCGCTCGGCAAGAGCGGTACCAGCGTCGGCGAGCACCGGCGCACGGACGTGCGCGCCCTGCGCCGCGATCTGGAGGGCGACCTCGACTGGATCGTCATGAAGGCGATGGAGAAGGAGCGAACCCGCCGGTATGCCTCGGCGTCGGAGCTCGCGGCGGACGTCGAGCGATACCTCAAGAACGAGCCCGTGCTCGCGGGCCCGCCGACTGCGCGATACCGGCTGGGCAAGTTCGTCCGGCGCAACCGGGCCGCGGTAACCTGGGCGGTGCTGGTCAGTGTCGTGCTCCTCGCCGGTGTGGGGGCGACGATCGTGCAGGCGGTTCGTGCGACCAACGCGGAACGCGAGACTCGGCTTGCCCTCATCCGTTCGCAGCGCGAGACCGATCGAGCACAAACGAGTGTGGACTTCCTGCGCTGGGGGCTCGGGCTCGGGAGCCGGAGCCTGGAGGGCGAGGAAGACCTGACGCTGCGCGAGACCCTCGACCTTGCCCGCGACCAGATAGAGGAGCGATTCGAGGGCCGCCTTGAGGCCGAGGCCGATATCAGGTGGCTCATGGGGATTGTGTACGCGCAAGTCGGCGCGTATACGGCCGCGCGCGAGCAGCTCGTGATCGCGGTGGAGATGCTCGAAGGCTTCTACCGCGACGACCCGAAGACCAACGCCCGCCAGTTGCTCGAGGCGCTGGTCTATCTCAACCTCTGCGAGCGCGAGCTGGAGAACGGCGAGGCCGCGGCGGCGCACTGGTACTGGCGTGCCGCGGACATCTGCGAGGACCTTCTGCGGACGAAATCGCCGGCGGTTGCCGATGCGCTGGCGGATATGCGTGAGGAGCTCATCGGCGCCGAGGGCGTGCTCGTCCCCGAGGACCCGCCAGCGCCGGGGCTGATGGAGCGTCATCTGTCGCGCGTGATGCGCCTCCACGAAGCCGATATCGATCCCGACGACCCTGTCGGGCGCGTCATGGCCCTCGCCCTGAGCTTCGTCGTGACCAGCATCGGGAACACCTGGGGCACCGCCTCCCACAGCGAGCCAATCCTCGAGTACATGCGGGCCTTCAACGCAATCGCTGCTCGTCCGGGTGTCGGCGCGAACGACCGGTTTGTCGGCCTGGGGTTGTGGATGGAGGCGAGGACGACTGTCCCGCCGGGCGAGGAGGACCACCGCGTCGAGGTCGC
>JAJDDL010000336.1 GCA_029260335.1 Phycisphaerales bacterium
AAGATCAACATCGAGAAGATGTTGCGGGTGGAGTCCAGTTCCTTGAGATCATCGGTGACGCCGGTCGTGTGACCGAGCTTGTCGATCTCGCTGGGCGTGGGGAAACGCTCCTTATTCTGGAGGGCCCACTGCACCATCGACTGGTGGATACCACGGATCTGGCTGGAGTCCTTCAGCTGACGGGCCGACTGGCGCGCCTTGCCGAGGGCCGGCAGCAGAATACCGATGAGCAGCGCGATGATCGCGATGACCACCAGCAGCTCGATAAGCGTAAATGCACGATTCCTCTTCATTACAGTCTCCTTCAGTTCGCTCCGGGCGAACCTACTTGATTTAGGGACAACTTCACCAAGCTCCGTATGCATGCGACCCCACGATGCATGTGGTCGAACGGAGCACGACTTTGGTGGCGAGATGAGACCCGGATAATGAGCGTCTGAATGACACTTTGGATCGCACCGCGACACCGGCATACGCAAGTACAGCATGCCATGGCGGACTCAAGTTGTCGGCAAGTTGAGGAGACCCTTAGGTCATAACTCTGGCGAAACGCCAATGAGGGCATGTGTTCCGGTATCCGGATCCCCGCTTGCCTCGCTCACGCGCGAGCAATCTATCGTTACGACCCTCTATCCGCATGTCAACCCCATAAGGTTCCTGTCGGTCCGAGTTGTTGCGATTTTCTGCCGTAAAAACACTCACGCAAGTCCGTGTAACTTACTTCGGCACGAGGAGATAGACCAAATGACCCCAGAAGCACGCCTGAGAGAGCTTGGATATGCACTGCCCACGGTCGCGAAGCCGGTGGCCAGCTATCTGCCCACGGTCCGCACGGGCAACCTGGTCTTTGTGAGCGGCCAGATCCCCATTCTGAATGGCGAGTTGCTGGCCCAGGGCCGGGTGCCGAGCGAGGTGGGCATGGAACTGGCCCAGAAGTGCGCGGTGCAGTGCACGCTCAATGCGTTGGCGGCGGTGAAGGCCGACGTGGGCTCGTTGGATCGGGTGCGGCGCGTGGTTCGGCTTGGGTGTTTCGTCGCGTCCGAGCCGGGGTTTCATGAGCAGCCGAAAGTGGCCAATGGGGCGAGTGATTTGTTGGGCGAGGTGTTTGGGGAAGCCGGGCGGCATGCGCGGGCAGCGGTTGGCTCCGTCGATTTGCCGCTTGGGGTTCCCGTCGAGATCGAGTTCCTCTTTGAGGTGAGTGAATAGGCAAGAGGAAGACTGGATTGACCGATCCGTTCGCTTGATCCGGCGTGCGTTTCGCCCCGGCTGTTTTCTCTCCACATGGGCCGGTCCGTGCTGGCTCGCGGTAGAAAAAAAAAGCGCCCCCGCCGAAACGGGGGCGCCTCACTCACCACACTCCATTCGCGCGGCTTTCCGCTCAGCAGCCGGCCACGAACAGATCGAGGAAGGCAAAGAAGTCGTTTGCGTCGATGGTGCCGTTGCCGTCGATGTCGGCGGTGTCGTCGCCGGCGGCGAAGTTATCGAGGAAGTTGAAGAAGTCGTCGGCGTCCACCACGCCGTCGCCGTTGGTATCGCCTGGGCAGGAATCGTCGCATTCGGTGCGGTGGCAGAACTGCTCGATTTCGGTTCCGAGACGAGTCTCCATGATCGGCCAAGGCTCGGCGAAGTTGTACTCGTCCCACTGCGGGTTGTAGTGATCGCAGATCATGGGCGGACGAGCGGGGAACGGATCATTCTGCCATTCCTGGCACCCGGTGGAGCCGTTGTCGTCGGTCTTGACGAGGTACTTATCGATGTTGGTGTTGAAGTCGTCGGGCGTGCCGCCTGCGACGGCCCAGCCGCAGTTGTCGTAGACCGGGACGGTGGCCTGGCCATCGGAGTTCTCGCGATATCGCCAGAACCAGTTGGGCGCGAGGGTCGCCGAGTCGGCGAGCAGGTGCGAGGCCTGGGAGATTGTCAGCGAGCTATCGACGTAGGTGGCGGCGAAGCCGATCTCACGGGTGCGGTCGTCGACGCGAACGGACGCGTAGCCGGGAGCCAGGCCTTTGCCGGTGACGGCGAGGCCGGTGGAGACGTCGTAGGTCATCACGTCGATGGGATTGCCGAGCGGATCGGCGGTGATGAGTTGGAGGCCGAACTGCCCGGGGATACCAAAGTCGGTGATGCCGCCGATGACCATCTCGCCGGAGCCGCCGTCCAGGAAATCCAGGCCGCAGCCCTTCTCGTTGACGTGGTGGGCAACCTTGAGGCTGGCGGTATCAATGGCCCGCATGAAGACCGGATCGCCGCCGGCGGTGAAGCGGCTGAGCAGGAAGTCCTGTTGGACGGCACCGCCGCCGAGGCTTTCTTCGCGGCTGCCGGAGACGATGATGCTCGAGTCTGCGAGGTCGACCTTGAGATCGGTGAATGCGATGCGCTGTTGGAAGCCCTGGTTGGATGCGCCGACGACGTAGCCGCGATGGAACACGAGCGAGCCGTCCATGCGGACGCGCAGGAGAGTGGGTTGGTTGCCGATGTGATGCACGGCGACGTAGCCGCGATTGTCGGGCAAGGGCTCGACGGTGACGCCGTCGGAGACGTGGAGCGGATCGCTGTAGAAACCGCCGGTGTATGTCCTCGCCCAGCGGACGCTGCCGTTGGGGCGCAGGCGGATGAGGGAGGCTTCGAGGCCGCCGCCGACGCTTGTGGTCTCTGCGCCGATGATAAACCCGCCGCGTCCGTCAGGAGCGATGGAGTTGCCGATGTCAGCGCCGGTACCGCCGAGGACTGTGTCCCAGACGAGAACGCCGTCGAGGTCGTAGCGGCAGACGTAGATGTCTTCGAGGCCGAAGGGCCCGCGATCGATGACGCCGACGGTGACATAGCCGCCGTCGTCGGTCTGCTCGACGTCGAAGGCTCGTTCGTTGGCCTGTGTGCCGATGGCCTGCTGGAAGACCTGACCGCTGGCGGTGCCGGCGAAGGAAACGAGACCGCTCACGAGGAGCGCACGATAAGCGTTGTTCTTGAACATGACCCAACCCCTTTTTGTGGTTAGAGAGATTTGTGTGCCGAACGTCGGCACTAGTAGAACGAGAGGGAGGCGGGGGACTCACGGAGTGGGGTGATGTTTTCTCGCGCAAGCGGTTATCAGGCCATCATGCGGGATTCAGGTCGATGGGCTGGCGCAAGAAAAAAGCCCGGCGTAAGCCGGGCTTGAGAGATTCGGATTGTCGAGTCGCTGATTAGCGACGGCGACGGCTGGCAACGAGACCGCCGAGGCCGAGCAGCGCGAGGCTGGCGGGGGCGGGAATGATCTCGGCCGTGATCGTGGAGTTATCTAACGAATAGCCCTCGCCGGTGGCCAAGTTCGACAAGCCACTGCCGGTGTAGGTTGCCGGAGCAAAGTCGTCAAGCTCTACCGGTCCACCAATGACCGCGTTAGCTGCGCCTGCACTGGGTGCCGTGTTCATCGTAAACTGCATAAGCGAGCCGTTGCCGGACACGAACTCGGTGTGCTGCCCGTCGGGGTCGGTGAACGTCCCGGCGAATGTTGCGAAGAAAGCCAGATCGGTGGTGTACGGACCGGTGGCGTTGTTGGCGCCATCAGGTGCCCCCGAGATCGTTACGCTGGGCGTTCCGGCCAAGGCGCCCGTGGAGGGCAAGCCAAAACGATCGACATAAAGGGCGGTATCGTCGTAGTGGGCGACTGCGGTGAGCGTCGCCCCGTTCAGACCCGCAGAGTCGCCACCAGTCGCGGTAAGCGTGCCCGAAACGGTGTAAACGATGATGTCGGCCTGAGCGATGCTCGCGGCCAGACCGACTACTGCTACTAATGCTGCTCTCTTCATTGGACTTTCCTCCCTTGTCGAACTCGACAAAACGGCTCTGTGCGGCCTATCAAACTGGGCCCATTATGGATGGAACGCCCTATCTGATCCAGCCCAAACCCTTCATTTGTGGGAAAAAAGGAGATAAAGAGGTGGCAAGCCTGAATGTTTGGGTAATTACACGCCTTCGTTCGTCGGCGGATTAGCCCCCAAAGGTCTTGGCGTAGTCCTGGAGGAACTTCTGAAGCCCGATATCGGTGAGTGGGTGCTTGAGGAGTTGGTCGATGACGCTCAGCGGCACGGTCGCGACATCGGCCCCGGCGAGAGCGCAGTCGAGCATGTGCTTGGGATGGCGGATGCTCGCGGCGAGGAGCTTGGTGGTGAAGCCGTAGTTGTCGTAGATGGCGCGGATCTGTTGGATGACGTCCATGCCGTCGGTAGAGATGTCATCGAGGCGGCCGATGAAGGGGCTGATGAGGAAGGCGCCGGCCTTGGCAGCCATCCACGCTTGCATCGCCTGGAAGCACAGGGTCATGTTGCAGAGCGTGCCTTCGTCTGCGAGGGTCGTGCACGCGCGGATGCCGTCGGACGTAGTCGGGAGCTTGACGACGATGTTGGATGCGATCTTGGCTCTGTCGCGTCCTTCTTTGACCATGGCCTCGAACTCCGTGGCGATGACCTCGGCGCTGACCGGGCCCTTGACGACTTCGCAAATCTCTTATATAATATTGGCGTAGTCGACACCTTCCTTGGCGATGAGCGAGGG
>JAJDDL010000337.1 GCA_029260335.1 Phycisphaerales bacterium
AGAGCCCAGGCTCGCGCCAGGGCCTCCTTTCCGTGCCTCCCGATTCCTGATTGCCGTCCTTGAGTCCGATCATCTTTGAGCCGACACACCTTTCGCTTACACTCTCGCCGGAGGAGAAGCAGAATGAGCGCGATACGTACGGCATGCCTGGCCCTCGGGCTCTTGGCCCCCCAACTCACCGCCCAAGATCTGGACTACGACCAGCCGTTCTTCCAGGGCGAGCACACCGGCCAGGTCTCGACCCCAGAAGAGATCCTGGGGTTTCGCCTAGGCGAACGCCCCGCCGAGCATCGCGAGATCGAGCAGTGCTTCAAGCTCTGGGAGGAGCAGAGCGATCGCGCCACGCTCCTGACCCACGGCGAGACGTTCGAGGGGCGAACCCTCTATCACATCGTCATCAGCTCGCCTGCCAACCTCAGTCGCATCGATGACATCCAAAAGTCCAGCGCACGCCTCGCCGACGCGCGCGATATCTCGGAAGCCGACGCGAAGAAACTCCTTGATGAG
The DNA here is from genome assembly GCA_029260335.1 of Phycisphaerales bacterium. GTDB lineage: Bacteria > Planctomycetota > Phycisphaerae > Phycisphaerales > UBA1924 > S146-42. The sequence goes on from JAJDDL010000337.1 coordinate 508, forward strand.
ATCCCGGCGGTCGCCTGGATGGCCTATTCGATCCACGGCGACGAGCTGAGCGGCGCCGACGCCGCCCTCGCCTGCGCATGGCACTTCATCTCAAGCACCGACGACAACGTCACGTCCATGCTCGACGACATGATCATCATCATCGACCCGATGATGAACCCCGACGGCCGCGATCGCTACCTGGGCCAGCTCCGCGAGATGCGCGGCAACGTCCCGACCACCGACGACCAGGCGCGCCTCCACGGCGGGCGCTGGCCGCAGGGCAGGACCAATCACTACTTGTTCGATCTCAACCGAGATTGGACGCTCGGCGTCAACCCCGAGACCCGCGGCCGGATCAAGGCCATCAACAAGTGGCATCCGCTGCTCATGGTCGACGCGCACGAGATGGGCGGCCAAGACACGTATCTGTTCTCGCCCAGCCGCGAGCCGATCAATCCCAACTACTCGGACAACTTGCACAAGTGGCTGGACGTGTTCGCGGGCGATCAGGCCGGCGCGTTCGACGGCAAGGGGTGGCGCTATTACACGGGCGAGTGGGCCGACGATTGGTACCCGGGCTATTCCAACGCGTGGTCGGCGTTCCGCGGCGCGATCGGCATCCTCTATGAGCAAGCGGGCGTCGATTGGTACGGCATCAAGCGCCCCGAGGGCCGCGTGCTGACCTATCGCGAGTCGGTCCATCACCAAGTCGAGAGCACCCTCGCCAATATCAAGACCCTGCACGACAACGCCGGCGGCATCAAGCTCGGCTGGTACGAGATGCGCAAGCAAGACGTCGCGGCTGACAGCCCCTACGCCAATCGCACGTTCGCCATTACGCCCACAGAGAATCGCTCGCGCCTCGCGGCGTTCGTCGATCTCATGGAGCTCCAAGGCTTTGAGATGTTCGTGCTCAACCGGGCCTATAGCGCCGCGGGCACCGACCGGCTCGGCCGCGATCACGACGAGATCGAGCTGCCCGCCGGCACGCTCCTCATCCCCAATCGCCAGCCCAACGCACGCCTGCTCGCGACGATGCTCGAGTTCGATCCGCACATGTCCGAGGAGTTCCTCGCGATGGAACGGCGAGAACTTGTCCGCACCGGAAGCACCGAGATCTACGACATCACCGGCTGGTCGACGCCCATGATGCACGACCTTGAGGCGTATGAGCTTCGCGCAAGCCCGCCGGGAGAGTTCATCGCAGAGTTGGGCGAGGGTCTGGGAGCATTGGGCGGAGGCGTCAATCGAGGCGACAACGCTACGCCCTGGACGGCGTGGATAGTGGGGGGCATGGACGATCAGGCGCCTGCGCTTGCCATGGAACTTATGGCAGAAGGCGTCGCCGTGCGTTACGCCGACGAGGCGTTCACATGGGGCGACAGGTCTTTTTCCCGCGGCTCACTTGTCATCACGCGCGAGGACCAGACGCTCGACTACTCCGACTTTGTCAACATCCTCGACCGGCTCTGCCAGGCTCGCAATCTGCAGGGCATCCCCGTCGACACCGGCTTCGGCCAAGGCGACATCGCAGACATCGGCGGCGAGCACTTTGATTTGCTCGCGATGCCCAGGATCGCCGTGCTCGGCGAAGCCCCGGTCAGCGCCTACGACTTCGGTTCGATCTGGTACACCCTCGATGAACGCTACAAGCTCCCCGCGACGTACTTGTCTGCGGCGAGCATGCGCTTCACCGACCTCCGGCGCTACAACGTCCTCGTCCTGCCGAGCGGTGCGAACAGCGCCATCAGCGGTGCCATGGACGATCTCCGTCAATGGGTCGAAGCCGGTGGCACGCTCATCGCCATCGGCTCCTCTGCTCGTGCCCTGGCTCGCGAGAACGGACTCTCCGACGCACGCGATCTATCAGCTGTGCTCGACGACCTCGACACCTACGAGATCGGCGTCTTGCGCGAATGGGCCGCCGATACCGAAAAGCTGGATCCTGATGCGGTCTGGTCCCACGGCGCCGGCGCGAGCGAGCCCACGTATCCGTGGGCCGGGGTCGATCTCAGCCGCGGATCCGCCGAGGAACTCAAGCGACGCGACAACTGGCAGCGCCAGTTCATGACCCCCGGCACCATCGTCGCCTCCCGCGTCGACGACGAGCATTGGCTCACCGCCGGCTGCAACGAATATCTCCCCATTCTCTACAGCTCCGGCACAGTCTTCATGGCCAAGGACGGCGTCGAGGCCCCCCTGCGCTACGGCGTGCTCGACGACGCGCCCGGCACGGAAGCGCAGCGCGTCGGCTGGTCCACGATCCCCTCGGGCAAGCAGCTTTTGCTACGCATGAGCGGCTTGCTCTGGCCCGAAGCGGCCCATCGCATCGCCAACGGAGCCGCAGTCACGCGCGAGCGTGTCGGTATGGGCCAGGTCATCCTGTTCGCCGATTCTCCGACGTTTCGTGCGACGAGCCTTGGGACGACTCGCGTGTTCATGAACGCGGTGATCTACGGGCCTGGGCTCGGTTCGAATCAACCGATCGGCGGATGATTCGGATCGTCGGCACGCTCAATTCTGCGGGG
>JAJDDL010000338.1 GCA_029260335.1 Phycisphaerales bacterium
GCCGAAGATCCGGCGATCTCCAGCGGCGAGCAACTCATCGCCAACGCGCATGCCCGCTCGCTCGGCCGGGCTGTTGTTCGCAACACTCGTCACGAGCATGCCGTGATCTCGATCCAACTCGATTCCAACATTCTCTGGCAACGGCCAGACCGCGAGGTCGGCTTCGTTGTCAAATCGGCCCGCGTCGATCGCCGGCTGGCGCAGGACCTCTACCACCTGATGGCAATGGAGGCAGTCTGGCGACATCTCGGGTGACTTCGATGCCCAGGAACGATAGCCAGGAGCGTCCGCCGGGTGGGCGGCGAGCGCCTGCGGGCTCGGGGCCCGGCCATCGATATTCCAGGCAGGCCGACGTGGGTCGTAGTGGTGACCGAGCACGCGACGCATCGTGTTCACGAGCGAGGCTTCGCTTATGCGAGTCGAGTCCGACACATGGTCCTTGCCCCCGAACACGCCGTAGACGCGTTTCTCTGGAGACATGAAGTACCCCCACCAAGACAGATCGAAGTCCTGGAATCCCTGGGCGGGGAAGATCGACAGATCCATCTGGTTTGCATCCGTCAGCCGGACGGTGATGAACTGACGAAGTAAAGGCGTGAGCGATTCGCTGCCTTCGAGCACGTTTGCATCAAAGTCGGCGCATTGGGTGCAGGGCAGGCACCGAAAGGTGATGAACAGGGGACGACGCGTCGAAACCGATTCGGCAAAGGCGGCGTCCAAGTCCGTGCGCCATGTGAGATTTTCGAGCGGTTCGGGCAGCGTGACATCGCGTAGCGTGGCCACCTCGTTCCAAACATCGTTGGCTTGGAAGAATGGAGATGAAAGGCCCAAGACCGCGAAGACGGCCAAGGCCACAACGGCAGCAAGAGTCGCTTTCATGCCCATCCTTTCGGATTACCCCAATGCTGAGCAATCTATTCGAGATGGAACTCGCGTGCAACATCTTGCAGGACGCTCGGGCGAGTTGGGGGCAGACTCGCGAAGGGATCGGGCTGCTTTGTGCTAGCTCGGCGGCTTCCAGTCGGTCTCGGGGTCTATCTCGAGCGTGCGGGCGCTGCGTTCGATGCACTCGCGACAGGCGACGATGGTGTCGTCAATCGGGCTCAGCCAGTGTTCGATCTGGTTGGTCTGCAAGCACAGCGCACAGCCGACGCCATCGCGCGGGCCGGTGCCGCCGCCGGCAAGAACAATCTCACTGAACGCGACGCTCAGACAGGGAGCGCATATCAGGCTTCCTTTGTGGCCTTCGACCATGGGCCGGTCCTCAGACCAGACTCTTCGGCAGAAGTCGCACTTGAAGAACTCGTTTCCATCGGCGTCGTTGTCGTGCATACAGGCTTTCGCTTTGGTGGGGACGAGCTGGCGATTGGCGATAAGGCGATAGGTCTCGCAGCGGTCGAGCAGTTCCTCGTGCGAGCCCTGATCGACCACACGTCCCTCATCCATGACCACGATCCGATCGGCGCTAAGCACGGTGCTGAGTCGGTGGGCGACGATGAGACACGTCCTGCCGCGGGTGAACTCCAGGATAGCTTGGCCGATCTTGGCCTCGCTGTCGGCGTCGATCATGCTTGTGGCTTCATCGAGAATGAGGATCGCCGGGTTGCGAAGGACCGCACGGGCGATGGCGACGCGTTGGCGCTGGCCTCCCGAGAGCGTGGAACCGCGTTCGCCCACGACCTCGTTGTAGCCGTCCGGGCGTTGCTCGATGAACTCATCGGCGCGGGCCTGACGGGCGGCGTCCTTGATCTGATCGAGGCTGACGTCGGACATGCCGTAGGCGATGTTCTCGCGAAGCGAAGCGCGGAAGATGACCGTCTCTTGTGTCACGACGCCGATCTGATCGCGAAGGGACTTCGCCGAGATCTCGCGGATGTCGTGGTCGTCGATTTTGACGGTACCTGCGTCGGCATCAAACAATCGAGGCACGAGCGAAAGGAGCGTGGTCTTGCCCGATCCGTTCGGTCCGACGATGGCAATCGTCTGGCCGTGATCGACTTGGAGGCTGACCTCGCGCAGTGCCGGTTCTTCTGCGCCGGGATATGTGAACGTGACGTCGTTGAGCGTGATGGACTTGGTATGGCGCGCGAGTTCTGGGAGCTTCTCGTCAAGACCCGGCTCGGGATCTGCTTCGAGGATTTCAGTGATACGGGTTGCCGCCGCGCCGGCTTCGCTAATCTGGTGGATCATGCCCGTGAGAGGCTTGAGGCTCGCCGCGGCGAGTCCCAACCCCCCGAGCGTCATAATGAAGTCGGTGGGATCAAGATCGCCATCGAGAATGACCCCGCTCGCGACGATGACAATCGCGCCAAGGGCGAGTAGCGCAAGGGCCTCGTTGAGCGGGCTTGAGAGCGCGCGGTACGTCCGGGCCTTGACCATCTGGCGGATACTCTCGCTGTTGATACGGTCAAAGCGAGCGCTCTCGTGATCCTCTGTCGTGTGGACCTTGACCACACGCAGGGCCTGGAGCGCCTCGGTAGATGCGTCGTAGAGATCGGCCTGGCTCTCGAGCGCCTTGCGAGACGCTCGGCGGATCTTCCTGGAGATGATCCGGATAACCAGGTACAGCGCGGGGGCCGTCACACACGCAATGCTCGCCATGCGCCAATCGAAGAGAAACGCGAGCACGAGCCCCACGAGCCCCTTGCCGATCTGTGCGATCGCCTTGGAAAGGAGCGACGTAAGACCAACCGCAAGGACAGTGGTGTCGTTGACCATGCGGCTGATCGCGTCGGTAACACCTCGGGTGACCAGCACAGAGAGCGGCAGTCGGATGACTCTCGCAAAAGTCTCGGCGCGGATCTCTCGGATGGTGCTGTGCACAACCCGGATGCTCAGGAACTGGTGGGTGAAGCCGACGCCCTCGCCGATGAGCGTGAGAACCGCAAGGATGCTCACGAGCCAGATCACTGCCGTGTGCTGGCCATCGGGCAATGAGAGGATGAAGCCGTCAGAGAGCCTGACGAAGGAAAGAAAGTCGGGAACCTTCTCGTTGAATCGGAAGGCGATGTCGTGCAGATTCTGATTCTTTTCAAGGATGATCTTGACGATCTGGTAGATGCCAAGCAGGCTTGCCCCGAGCCCCAGTGCCGAGAGCGCAGCGCACGACAAAGCCAGGGCGACCTTAGCCCGTTGTCGAAGCATGCGTCTTGCGAACTGCCAGAAATCTCGCATAGTGCGTCTTGAAACTCGGAGCGGATCCTACGCGAGCGAACACAAAGAAACCGGCCTCCCCAAGAGGGAGGCCGGAAGAACGCTCAGGACCCCATTTGGGTATTAGACGACGACGTTGTCGAAGATCGAGTCGTCGAGGGGCAGGATCTCGCCATCGAGAGTTGGGATGAAGCTCAGGGCCTCTCCCCGCTCGCCGACGACCCGGCTGTCGGTACGGGTGAGTTGGGCGACCAGGTGGCGAGCGTCGAGGCCAAACTCCTCGAAGCCGCGGACGGTCACTCCCAGGATCTCGAAGTCCGGGTCGGACGCGGCCTTGTTGGCCACGGCTGTGAAATCGCTCAGATTGTGGTTGACGTTCGCGCGTGCCTCCAACGTCCGGCTCGCGACGGTGATACTCGTGCCGTCGCTGAAGTGGAACGACAGGTCGTAGGAAATGGTCTGATTGGCATACGGGTTGAAGATCGAGATGATCTCGGTGTTGCTGCCCGAGGTTGTGTTGGAGATCCGCGCGCCCGCGAAGTGGGCCATGGTCGCGGCTCGGATCTGGACAGGCTCTGAGAGGATGTCCTCGATCAGGCCGGCGGGGCCGCTCGAGGAGTAGTCCAGTGACACGGGCGTGGTGGACGTGTAGCTGATGCTGAATGGCTCGTCGGCCGGAATGAGCGGGAAGACGGTTGCCAGATCGATTGTCGCGCGAGACTGTGCGGTCATGATGAACGGAACGGGCGTGGCACTGAAGGTATCTCCCGCGGCCGTGCGCGCGATGAGTTGGATGACCGCGGCGGTGTTGTTTGCGTTCAGCGCCGTGAGAATCCCGGCTCCCCCAGCGGGGATCCTCGCCGCGGGGAGCACGCCCTTCACGCGGCCCTGGAATGGCGTGCCGAGGTTCATCGCGGCTTGCCCATCGTCCACGGGCAGGCCCGTGTCAGTCTGGAACGTGCTGATAGCTGCTGCGATGTCTGAGGTCGCGGTCACGCGGACACCGACAAGTGTGCCCTCGGGCATGTCATCAAGCGCAGAAATCTCATTGAGCGAGACGCCACCGCGTCTGTAGGCTTCGAGATTGAAGTTCTGGTTGAACGGCGTAAAGCCGTCGCCGATGAAGCTGACGGTAATCTCCGTCTCGGTGTCCGAGAGGTTCTGCCAGACAATGTACGTCTCATCGGTGGAGCCCACGGGCACGCTTGAGAAGTCCCAGGTCAGGCTCCGGTTGTCTGAGTCAGAGAAGTTGGCAAAGCCTTCGCTTGCAAAGCCGCCGTAGTCGAAGCGGGTCATCGTTGCGCTGACAGGGATGAGGCCGTCGTCGTCGGTCGTGCCTGTGCCCACACCCGCCGGCGCTGCGGAGGTGAAGACCTCGACGGCGTAGGGGTTGAACGCTCGCACGAGCGGAGTTGCGCCGTTGAGCCTGTCGTGCAGGGTGAGCGACATGCTGCTGGTGCCGTCCATCGTGCCGCTGAAGATCGTGCGGTCGCGCAGGCCGTCCTCGTAGCGGACGATCACCTGCACATCGACGGTGCCGGAGTTGGGATTGCTCAGTTCGAGGAAGTCGGCGGCTCGCTGGGAGCGGAAACCCTCGGGAATAGCAACAACCTGATTGAAGAAGAAGTCGCTGTCGGCGGGCTTGACGATCTGGGCGTTGACGATCTCGATCTGGTCGCCGTCGTCGAAGGTGCCGTCGAACGAGGCGTTGACCGGAAGCTCACCCATCGCCGAGGTCTGGTCGGCTTCCATGCCGGTGTCCACGAGAGTCAGGAACCCATCGTCATCGAAGAACAGCGGGTTGCCAAAGCGATCGACCGTCGGATCTTCGAACGCCGGGTCGCTTCTCACATCTTCAACGCTCTGGCTTGAGATACTGAGCACCGCGTTCCATGAGGTGTTGGTGATCACTCGACCGAAGACCGTAAAATCCTGCCCGTCAAGGTTGCTGCTGTTGTCGCCCAGGTTGAAGAAGAACTGGCTCGTGGCGCTATCGGGATCGGCCCGCTTGGCCATCGCAACCGTTCGTTCCACATTCGAGCGGGCGAACTCGGTGGCTAGCCCGCCCAGGTCCTCATCGAACACGGCCTGGAAGCCGATGTCGGCATCGAACGCAAAGCCACCCCCCTGGAGCACAAAGCCCGAGACGCTCCGATGGAAGAGGCTCTCGCTGTACTGGCCGAGCTCGGTGTATTGGATGAAGTTCTCGACCGTGACCGGCGCATCATCCTGGAAGAGCTCGATATAGATGTCCCCGAAATCCGTCTCGAGCACCACCACGGGGTTGGTGCTGGTTTCGAGATCCGAGAGGTCCGGCAGCCCATCAACGGCTGAGAGCACGATTCTGGGCTCCAGAGTCTCCAGAACGGGGGTCGATGGGCGAACGATCGATGCCATTGTTCACACTCCACTACTGCACTTTGGTTTGCGGGATCGGCGCCCTGCCGAGGGGTCTTGATCCGCTTGGATCGGCCCTTGCCCGCCTTCGAGGCGGCTGGCGCCGCCCCCTCCATCCGCTGGCCAAGTCTAGGCCTCGCGCCCCCTGCCCGCGTTTGTCGGTGTACCATCGTCTCCCGTGACCCGAACGGACTCAGGCACCCAACTCTCGCGACCCGTCCCGGTCGATGCTCCGCCGGTGGAAAGCCGTCGCGTGACTATCGTCACGCCCTGCTTCAACGCCACGGAAGATCTCCGCACTCTATACGCAGATCTGGAGGGCCTGGATCTGAGTTTGGACGGTGGATCTCGGATTGAAGCCAATCTCATCGTCATCGATAACGCGTCGACCGACCCGATAAGTCAGATCCCACCCCCACGCGGGTGGGATGTTGAGGTCGTGAGGCTCAAGACAAACACCGGCGGCAGCGGTGGGTACAACGCGGGGATGGCCTCTGCACTCAAGCGAGGGCAGGAATCTGGGGAGCCCCCAGAGTTTCTCTGGCTGCTCGATAGCGATGCCAGACCCAACGCTTCGACCCTCAGGGCCCTTATCGAAGCGATCGATACCGACCCCTCGTTTGTCATCATGGGCTCGGCGATCGCTCGCCCGACCGATGGCGTCGTGTTCGAGATCGGCGGCAAACTGGATCGGATCGGCCAATTCGGGCCTTGCTATGGCGAGAAGGAGCCAGCGCCGGCCGAGGTGGTGGAGGTCGGGTACGCCGCGGCGTGCAGCGCGCTGGTCCGGGCCGAACTGGTCGAGCGTGTTGGGCTCTTTCCCGAGGTCTTCTTGAACTCCGACGATATCGAGTGGTCGTTCCGCCTCGCTCAGGAAGCGGGCGGCAAGGTGGGCGCGACTACACGATCGGTCGTCCGACATCCGCAGATGAAGGCGGGGCTGACTCGGCCGCGCTACGTCATCGCGAGAAATGCGTTCGGCCCCATCGATGCGCTGGGCCTGGGGGCACGCGTGCGGTTTCTCAGAGCCCTGCGCGAGCTGCCTCGAGCCCTCGCACAGATCATGATTGGGCGCGCGGATCTGGCCGAGTTGCATCTGCGCGGCCTCGAAGACGCCGCCGCGAACAAACTCACTGGCGCCGGGGCGATGTTCGAGCTTCCCGTCGAGCCATTCAAACCCATGGCACAGGCGCGGGAGGCGCTCGAGCCGTACGCGACTGCCCTTCGATCCAAGCGAGTCTGGGTCCATCCCAACCTCAAGCTCTCGGAAGAAAACGCGTCGGCTCTGGAAGCGGCGATGGAAGACGCGGGCGCAGAGCACGAGCCGATCGTGCGCGGTGCGTATCCGCTTGCTTGGGAGCCTTTCGGTTCAGGGGTGTTGGGCGGACTCTGGCGATTGGTGCGTGGACCGAGATATGCCGCGGCGATCATCCCGGTGCGCGGCAGGCCCGATGGCTGGTGTCGAGGACGCGTCCAGATCCAGGTCACGCCCGACAGCTTGATCGTGACGAGGTGTGATCGGCTGAGCATGATCGCGGGGGCCTTGCGCTGTTCGGTTCGCGGCGTGCGTGTTGCGATTCGCCTTGCACTTCGCAAGCCCGCGAAGTCCGCGGCCGAGCGTCTGCCCAATGCCCAGGACTATCCGATCGATCGAGAGCCCGCGGCGTGAGCGATTCGCTAAGCGATCTGTCCATCGTCGTGCTGAGCTTCAACCGCACCGTCGCGCTCGCGCACACGTTGACCGAGTTGATTCCGGCTCACGAGGCAGGCGCGCAGATTATCGTCGTGGACAACGCCTCGAGCGATGATTCGGCGGCCATGGTGGCCGAGCGCTTCGCCTGGGCCGAGTTGATCGAGTTGGAAGCCAATGTCGCGATCGACGGATTC